>NZ_JAUBSD010000076.1:0-37863 GCF_036704575.1 Microcoleus sp. K5-D4 | reverse complement strand
CCGCTTTTACCAACAAGGTATGCGGGCTGCAACCCTGATTCGGTCTATCTCTTAGGCATCTTTGTCACCCCCCCAGGTGTTAAGCATAAATCCGTCCCATCCTTCCTTCTTGGTAGTCGTTCATCGCCTGGATAATTTCAGCTTCAGTGTTCATTACAAACGGACCGTAGCGCACGACTGGTTCGTTAAGGGGTACACCTGCAATCAGCAGAAGATCTAGAGGACGCTGAGCATCAGCAGGGTTGGAGATCACCACATCTTCTCCATCTTGAGAAAAGAGCACCATCTGCCCATCATCACCAGGCGCTGGCTCTGTCCCAAACAACCCAGACCCCTCCAGTACATAGACAAAGGCGTTGTACTCTTTTGGTACAGGCTGGATTATCGTTGCCCCTGGTTGCAGTGTGAAGTGGAGGTAAGTTATCGGCGTGCGCGTCTGAATTACGGCTTTTGCCCCTAACGCTTCTCCCGCAATCACCCGCACCGTCACAGACCCATCTTCGGTTTGAGCGACCGGAATCTGAGCCGCTGGAATTTCCTGATAGCGGGGCGGCATCATTTTGTCTCGTTGTGGCAGATTGACCCATAGTTGAATGCCGTGGAGCCGTCCACCAGTTTGGGTAAACATTGACTCCGGCATCTCGGAATGCACAACCCCGGCACCTGCTGTCATCCACTGGACGTCACCCGGATTTAGTAGCCCGGCGTGCCCCGCAGAATCTTTGTGTTCTAACCGTCCATCCAAGACATAGCTGACGATTTCAAAGCCCCGATGTGGATGATCGGGTGCACCTTTTGCCTGACCCGGCTTTAGATTAATCGGACCCAACTCGTCGAGGAGGAGAAACGGATCAAATTCAGAGAAGCTACTTTTGGGAAAGGGCCGACGTACAAGAAATCCGGCCCCTTCGAGTGTTTCAACGCTGTTAATTACTCCGGCAACGGTTCGAGACGTTTGAGTGGGGACAGTCATAGAATTGCCTCTTCAGAACTAGACAAGTATGTGTATCATTTGAGCCTGACTCAACTGATGAATCACAGGGTTTTTTCACAGGACAGGAATCCGGCAGGTCACTGATTATTTCTGCTGAAGAAAGTCTAGTAACAAGGGATTGATCTGATCGGCGTGAGTCCAGTTGATGGCGTGCGGCCCGCCGGGAATGACTACAAGTTGACTGTTTTTAATCAGCTTCGGCAGTCTGGCGGCGGTGGACTCAAGCGGCAAAATCCGATCGGCATCGCCATGAATAATCAGAGTCGGCACATCAATGCGGGGCAGATCATCGCGGAAATCGGTGAGCCAGGAGGGTACACAGTCCAAAGTCCCTTTAGCAGAAGCCCCTACTGCTACATTCCAACTGGCTTGAATTGCTTCATTGCTGATGCGATCGCCAAGCAATACATCAACATTGAAGAACTCTTTGAAAAAGGCAGAAAAATAAGCTGGACGATCGTCAACAATCGCTTTCATAATGCCATCGAAAATGCTTTGATCAACACCCTCTGGATTGTCGTCTGTCTTTAACAGAAATGGTGGAACGGGCGCCATCAGCACGGCTTTCTGCACCCGCTCTGAGCCGTATTTGCCAAGATAACGTGTGACTTCACCTGTTCCCATTGAGAAACCGACCAGCACGGTATTTTGCAAGTCAAGCTTGGTCATGAGTGTATTCAAATCGGCGGCGAAGGTATCGTAGTCATAGCCAGATGATGGCTGACTGGAGTTGCTAAATCCTCGGCGATCATAGGTAATTACTCGATATCCTGCATTCAGTAAAACTAAAACCTGCTTCTCCCAGGAATGTCCGTTCAATGGAAATCCATGAATCAGAACAATCGGTTGTCCTGCCCCAATATCTTCGTAGTAGAGATCGATGGTTGCAGAGTTTTCTTGACCAACGGTAATGTAAGGCATGAGAGGTTTCTCCGTTGTAAATTGATGATGTGTTTTTGTCTGTTGCACCGCAATTGTTATGCAGCGATCGAACACCGTCTTAACAATGCCGTGTTAAGCAGACTTCAAGATGGGGCAAGCATCCATTGCCTACCGTCACTTCAGAACGACAAGAATCCTTCATTGTTGCCTGAGCGCGATCGCCGCGTTTGCCGCCTCTAAGATGGCTTTGATTCTGCTGTTGCAGAAATTAACTTCCAAATGAACGATCGCCGATCGCACTGCAAAGGTTGTATCTGAATCCAGGTGAGGATCGCCAGCCATAAAAATTTGGGTTGTCAGCGGAGTGTACTCCGGGGCACTGACTTTGACATAGATGTGAGCCGCCCGCCAGGGATGCCGTCCCAAGAGTCCCAGCAACTCGCCACATGGGCCACTGCTTGGCACTTTGTAACCTAGTGGCACGACGGTTTCAAACTCCTTTTTAGTTACGTGATTAATGATGGTTGTTTTACGGCGACTATCTTGGCAGGGGCTTCCATGTCGAAAAGTCCGCAAGATGCGCCCAGTAGGCAGTCAATCCGATATAAGCAAAGATGAGAGCTGCCACACTTAACACAATTGCTCCAATAGTTCGCAAGAGCCGGGTTGATTTGAGAGAGAGGGTTGGTACAGAAAAAATTCCTCCTAAGCCAACGAGAATGAACCCAATTCCTGACAGCAAAGGAAGTTGTGTTATTCCCAGGTTTATGATGCGAAAGCCAATTAGAAGCGATACCAGTCCTGCAAAGAATCCATAAATGCCCAGGGTAAATAATTCCCAACCCATTGCCAGAGTTAGGGAAGTTCCTACAAACAAAATGCCAAACAGAACAGTTGTTTCACCATAGGCAACATTGAAACTACCAATAATGGGCCAGGTAAAAGTCATGTGTAAGCCAGTGACTAAAGCGATCGCGCCGACTACACCAAAACCAGGAATCCAGCGTTTCTGATTTGAAGTACCAAGACCAAAATACACATAGGCAGCTAACAGAGCGAGTCCAGCCGATAGATTAATCAGCATGAGTGTAAGGTAATCGATAAACATTAGACCTCCTGCAAATGTTCGGTTTTGTTAAGACTTAGACAAAAACTGAAGTATGCAATGCCTGTCGCATTGCTTTGTGTACCAGTTTTGGCTTCAGAAATACTCTTTCACCACAGCACTAAAACGATAATGATCGGGAATCTCAAGTTTGTAGCGGGGCAGGCGAGGCTGTATCACCATCAGGTGAACATTGCCAATACGAAAGCGCTTGCCCAGCAATCTTCGCACTTATTAGACAGGGATGGGTTGCAGCCGTGATGCGAGAAATTGCGTGATGTGATTTGCGCTCGCATCCCCATCTTCTTCCAGAGCAAAATGTCCGGTATCGAGTAAATGAAACTCAACGTCATTCAGGTCGCGCTGGTAGGGATAAGCGCCTTCGGCAGGGAAGATGTGGTCGTTCTTACCCCAAACAATCAGGGTCGGTGGCTGATATTTGCGGAAATACTCTTGCCATTGCGGATATAACGGTGGATTGGTGCCATAGCTATAAAACAGTGCCAGTTGAATCTCTTCGTTTCCTGGGCGCTCGAGGAAGAGTTGATCCATATTCCAGGTATCCGGGCTGATTACTTCAGGATGCTGAGTTAAGCTACAAGTTAGAGACGGCTGACAGCGCTAAAATCTTGATTCAGATTGCATTCGCTTGCGGTTGAAGCTTGAATGAAATTTGATACTGTGTCGCAAAGTTGTAGAAACTTAAAGGCTTTTGCGGTGCAATGACAAAGCAATTAAATGCGCTCCCACACCAACTCGAAAACCGCCTCAACACCATCACTCAAAACTGGCAACGTTTTCAGCGTCACTCGGCTCTCACTCAGAGTAAAAGTGCGAACTAACGTTGTACCGACCCGATTAGGAATTGATGCAATTTTGATCTGGTGAGTTACTGTGTTGCCACTCACCGTATAAGTTCCAGCGTAAGCATTGAATGTTGTAAATGCTTGAGCAAGCTCTTCCACGGGTAAAGATTGCATCTGGGGAGTCAGCGGTGATCTGATCTCCTGACTCAGCGGTGAGCGATCGCTCCTAGAAAACATCACCATCATGTGACCATCTGATGTGTAAGTGATGTAGCCAACCGGATGAGTTCCATACACGTCTGGAGTCACCGTTCCATCAGCGTAAATGGCAGTTGCAGAAATTAACTTCCAAATGCCAATTAGCGGATTGTTCTGGATTGATGGTTTAGACATAATGTGTAACCATTGCTTGATGCTTCTCCGCTAGAGAGTAGCGGGTTTCAACACAAAATCAAACTCAGTCGTGTAAAACGGTTTACTTTGATTGTGTGCCTTGAGTTCGTCTAGTGCTTCGTGCTTTTGCAATTGAACAATCGCTGATTGAACTGCAAAGGTTGTATCTGAATCCAGGTGAGGATCGCCAGCAATAAAAATTTGTGTTGTCAGCGAAGTATACTCCGGAGAACTGAGTTTGAAATGGATGTGAGCCGCCCGCCAGGGATGCCGTCCCAAGAGTCCCAGCAATTCGCCAGATGGACCACTGCTTGGCACTTTGTAACCTATTGGCACCACGGTTTCAAACATATACTTTCCACTCTCGTTCGTTTTGAAACGTCCCCGAAAGTTCCCCAGCGGCTGAGATGGATCTTGGATATCATATAATCCTTTGGAGTTGGGTTGCCAAACATCAATCACAGCATTGGCGATCGGTTGACCGTTCAAATCTAAAACCCAGCCTGACAGGAAAAGGGAATCTCCTTCTGTATCAATACCCAAGCGATCGCCCATCTGCCGTTCTGGTGCATTCGGCACATACAAGGGTCCTTCTAAATTGCTTTCTGTACCGCGATGCTTATCGTGCAGCAATTCTACCAACTCTGAGATCCCTAGTAGATCCGTCAACAGATGGATCTCTCCAGTGGGAATCTCTTGAGTGTGATGACTTGCCTGGTTGAGAAAATTACGTCCCTGCTGCACTTCTGATTCAGTTAGATTCACCTCACGCACAAAGTCATGCAAATGTCGAACCAAGCTCGTGTAAATTTCATAGAGTCGCGGGTGAGATTTGCCGCGATCGCCATGATTAATGACGGCTTCAGTGATAGTGTCAAGTGTGATGTTCTGCACGATCAAACTCCTTTTTAGTTTACGTCATTAATGAATGATGGTTGTTTTACGGCGACTATCTTGACTTATAATCTGTGTCCTAATCTAATTGGCTACAGCTATAGTCTGGTGACTTGATGCTTTCAAGACTCATCCTGACGATTTTGTGCGGCATACCAATCTATTCAAGAACGATGAGATCAGCCAGCGAACAGGCACCGGGCATATGATAGAGTTTCATGAATGTCCCTTATCGCGAAGAATGTGTTTTTGCTTCCTATCTGCTGTTTTCATAGTCTGAGTGTAATGACTCCTAATGCTCGGTTTCTTTCAGATTCTTAGGGTGTTTTGTCAGATTCTTGTGCAATCACCTTCAAGACGCAGCGTGGAACCGAGCGTTCTGTCGAGGAACGCGCGGATCAACGTTGCCACCTCCTCTGCATGAGTCTCCAGCGCGAAATGTCCGGCGTCGAGCAGGTGAATCTCTGCATTCGGGAGATCTCGCTGATAAGCGGCAGCACCAGCGGGCAGAAATGCCGGATCATGACGACCCCAGACGGCGAGAAGCGGCGGACGTTGCTCACGAAAGTAGGACTGGAAATCAGGATAGAGCGCGACGTTGCTGCGGTAATCGAGGATCAGATCGAGCTGGATCTCCTCCGCGCCCGCTCGCCCCATGTAGGCGATGTCGAGTTCGTAGCCGTCAGGCGACAGAAGGGTTGGATCGGCTCCGGTACCATACTGCCAGTTCCGGATTGTGTCCGGTGCGAGCGAGGGTCGGCAGGCTTCCCGGTTCGCTGCGCTCGGTTCGCGCCAATAGGACTCCCACGAACCCCATTCGTCACTGAAACCCTCCAGATAAGCGTTGCCGTTCTGCGAGACGATCGCAGATATCCGTTCAGGATGGCGCATCGCCAGACGCAGACCTACTGGCGCACCGTAGTCGAAGATGTAGAGTACGTATCGATCAAGCGACAAAGCATCGGTGAAGCCCTCGATCACGTCGGTAAGGCGGTCGAACGTGTAGTCGAACGTCCCGCGTGACGGTGCCTTGGTCTGCCCAAAACCAGGTAGATCGGGCGCGATGAGCCGAAAGCGATCAGCAAGGAGAGGGATCAGGTCACGGAACATATGGCTAGCGGTTGGAAAGCCGTGCAACAGCAGTATTACTGGCGCATCGCTTGACCCCACCTCACGGTAGAACACTTCGACATCGCCGACCTGTCGAAACCCGTAGCTTATTTTCATCGTACAATTCTCTCTGTTTTTGATTTTCTTCCGACTGAGCTTCGACGCTCAGATTTGGAATCTTGGACACCTTTGGCATACCCTACGATCGCCGCTCCTAAACCGCGAGAACCACCTGTTACCAGTGCAACTTTGCCTGCAAGTGTTGTCATCTCGCACTGTCGTTCGGCTACTGCGCTACATACCCACCACCACAAAGACTGCATCATTAGATCGCTCTGTAGACTTGATATGTAATTAACACGCATGACTTTCCCTACTCTCTTGGTCTATGAAACTAGACCAGCCACGATGCTTGTTCTGATGAAGATTGAATTACCTTAATTTAGACGAAATCTTCCATAATCAGAGAGTGATTTAAGCCGCCAGCAGCAAGGCTACCCTGAAAAACAGCAGCGGCGATAACTTGCATGGGTGAAGTGATGTCACCTGCCGCATAAACACCTTTGACGCTAGTTTCGTTAAAAACATTAGTCGTCTTGATTAAATTGAATTCATTCAACTCACAGCCTAACTTTTCAGCTAGGTTTGAACGGAGTGTTTGCTTTGGTCGGATTAGTATTCCGCGACGCGCAATTTTCTCGTTTGTCTCAAAAACGATGTTTTCTAATTGTCCGTTATCGCCTTCAAGTCGGATGATTTTCTCTTCGCGAACAAGGATTTTGTGGTTTTCCAAGAGTGTCCTTTGATCAGCGGTTAGATCGGCTTTGCCGTTGGTGCAGAGGACTAAATCAGCACTCCAATTTTTCAGCAATGCCGCCATTTCGATGCCCGTTTCGCCATTTCCAACAATGGCAAGCGGCTCGTCGCGCACTTCCCAGGCATGGCAATAGGGACAATGAAACACGCTTTTGCCCCAGAAATTACCAAAGTTGTCGAGAGCTGGAAATTCATCCATTACCCCGAAAGCCAGCAAAATTTTGCGCGTTTTTTTTATCGTGCCATCCTCAAACACAACTTCAAATTGATTGCCGGATGGGTTGATTTCCTTGACCCCGATCGCTTGAAATTCAACGCTTTTATAAGGTTTGAGTTGGTCGCGCCCGATGCTCAAAAGTTCATGTGGACTGATGCCATCGCGGGTGAAAAAACTGTGCGCCTCGTGTGCGGGAGCGTTACGCGGATTCCCTTTGTCGCAGACTAACACGCGACGGCGACTTCTGCCTAAAAGCAGTGCCGCACTGAGTCCAGCGGAACCGCCACCGACAATGACGCACTCGTAAATCTCTTTGTTTTGGTTCATCATTTTTTTCTGTTCTCTAACTGGATAGACAGTCACTTATATCTGTTTCGATTGCTGCTGGTGCAACGACATTGATGCGAATACCTGCTTTGGCATATTGGAGCGCAGCAGCTTTTGTCAAGCCTATTACTGCATTTTTACTCGGGGTGTAGAGGGGGAAGGTAGGAAATGCAACGACTCCATTCGCAGATGCCATATTGACGATTGCACCACTTCCCTGCTTCAACATCTGAGCGATTTCATGTTTCATCGACAACCAAACTAAATAGTCATGTCGTTCCATTGTTTCTCGTAGCGATCTCCTTTCTTTTGTAAGCCTAAGGTTCAGGTCATTAGCCAACAACTGGCTGAGATTCAATTCCTCGACACTGAAGCCTAATTGCTAAATGCTTGATTCGTCTATCGATTTTTGATTGTTTTCAGAAAACCAAGATAATTCGATGCTGCTTCCTGAGCGTTTTCGATCAACAGCAAATGTCCTGCTTTGGGTAATTGAATAATTTGACTCCCTGGAAGACAGCGATGTGAGCGATCGACATCCCGAATATCATAGATTTTGTCTTCCTGACCCCAAATTGCCAGGGTCGGAACCCGACTGTGAGGCAACTGACAAAGCACATCATCATAAAGATTCACAATGTCCCAAGTCTGCTGATAATTTCGATTACGATTCACATAATCGTTCACTTTCTCGGTTTTGACCTCATCCGGAATCGTAGGAGGCGTCACGAAAAGCAGACTGATTTCTAGATCGAACTGCTCTTTGGTAATCGGAATAAAGGGATTGATGCCCTCAATAATCGATTTCCTGACGCTAGTTGCCCAATTCGTTACGCCTAGCGGTGAACCGATAAAGGCGAGGCTGCGAACTTGGTTGGGATAAAGCTGGCTGTAAAGGGCTGCGATCGTGCCCCCCATCGAGCTACCTGCAACATCAAGGGATTGAATCTTTAGCTGCTCGACAAACTGGTGCAGGAGGGCTACCTGATTCTCTAGTGCATAGTCTTTCACGGTAAATCCAGTACTCTTGGCATAACCGGGTAGATCGGGTGCGATCGCTTGATAGCCTGCTCTAGCCAACTCGCACATCATGCCATTCCACTGCTCTTTCTCGGCAAATAATCCATGCAGCAGTAAAATCGGCTGTCCTGTCCCTGCTTGATTATAGGAAAGCGTTCCACTCCCGATTTGGGTAGAGCGAGTTGCGATGTCACAGGTTGAAGCAGGAGTTGCGCGATTCAGCCAACCAGAGCCAACAAGCACACTGACAACCAGAACGATGATAACTAACAGGCAATGTGTAACTTTCAATAAGGAAAATCCCACCTTATGCTTCTGGTAAGCAATTGTGCCAGAACAGAAGGTGAAAAAAATGTTTGATATCGAAGAGTTGATCATTGCTGTTTTCTGCTGTGTGGATGAGCTATGTGACGAGTGCAACTTTTTCTGAGAGTTTTTGCGAAATCATGATGTCCTCTGAATTTCTCTGAATAAGGTTTGTAGCGTTTACGACCTACTTGTGAATAAGGAGAGTGAGGGCTGCGCCTCCAGCCAAGGTTCCATCCTTACGACCCGTCAGACTCCAATTAGGATTGCTGTAGTGGTTGCAGATCTGGATTACCTGTTGTTCAAGCGGTATAGCCATTAATTTTGAGACTTGCGCCCGTAACAAAAGCAGCTTCAGAACTGGCGAGATAAAAGACCATGCCAGCTACCTCGTCACCCTGTTCATAGCGACCGAGGGCAGTCATCTTGGTCTGCTCTGCGGCAAAGTCGCTGTCTACGGGATTCATACCGATGTCGATCGCTACTTGGTCGCAACGTAACGTTTCGCACTGCCTTTCGACTACTGCGCTATATACCCACCATCCACCATCAATGTTTCACCTGTTACGAACGATGCCATATCAGATGATAAAAACAGGACTGCATTTGCAACTTCAAGCGGTGTTCCAACCCGTCCGATCGGGTGAAGTCCTGCCATGTAAGCTTTGGCTTCATCCTGCCCACTTGTAGCTGCTTCAAACATATCTGTTTCGATTGCTGCTGGTGCAACGACATTGATGCGAATACCCGCTTTGGCATATTGGAGCGCAGCAGCTTTTGTCAAGCCTATTACCGCATGTTTACTCGCGGTGTAGAGGGGTACGCTAGGAAGTGCAACGACTCCATTTGCAGATGCCGTATTGACGATTGAACCACTTCCCTGCTTCAACATCTGAGCGATTTCATATTTCATCGACAACCAAACGCCTTTGACATTGACGTTCATCATGCGATCGTATTCAGCTTCTGTTTGCTCAATCAGTGAGGGATTTTCGCCGACAGTTCCTGCATTATTAAAGGCAATATCTAACCGACCGAAAACGCCAACCGCTTTATCAACCATTGCTTCAACATCGGCTTCTTTCGTGACATCTGCTTGCACAAAAATCGCCTCTCCGCCAGCTTCCTCGATCAATCGAACAGTTTCTTTACCTTCATCCATTCGACGACCCACTACCACCACCTTTGCTTGTTGTTGGGCATAAGCGATCGCGGTTGCACGACCAATTCCTGATGTTCCGCCAGTCACTAAAGCCACTTTATCTTGCAGTATCATCCTGTTTCTCCTGTTTCAATCAATATTGACTTTCAAAAATTGAACTCCGATCGCATCTCAGCCCATGTTAGCGATTGCCATCACCGGGATAGTGAGCAGGTTGAAAACGACGTGAACGACGACGGCGGGTCAGACCGAGGTTTTGATGACGAAAGCCCTTAACTCGACCATCTTGTCGCCGCGAAAGCGCCAGACATCGCAGTACGAGTAATGAGCCGCCTTCCCGTCTTCGTCCTTCAGTGTGATGTCGCCGAGTGCCGTGACGAAATCACCTTCAGCGATTAATTTGGTGACCGTAAACTTTGGCGGCTCTATGTATGTCTCTGCCATATATTGGCGAACGGCTTCTTTTCCGTTGAGGGTCTTGTCGCCTACAAACGTCCATTGCGTGTCGTCGGTGCAGAATGACAAGAATCCTTCATAGTTGCCTGCTGCGTTCGCCGCATTTGCCGCTTCTAAGACAGCTTTATTGTTCTCTGACATCTGAATCTCTCCTCTGTTCAAGTGGATGCTTTAACGGAACGGTCTCTCTACCAGCGCATTCTTCTCCTCAGCGTAGTCAGCGATCGCCCGCCATCATCTGCCGCTAGCAACCTTTCGTACTCAACTAACTATCTTTGTATGGTTGGCGTGCAACAAGATTGTTATGCGAGTTCCAATCAATATTGACCTTCACCACACAATCAAACTCCGATCCGTGTAGCATTTACCAACGCCGTAAAGCTGGTCTAATTGTCTGTAAACTTCAGCACAACTTTGCCCCGTGTTCCTCCCTGCTCTATACGCTGATGTGCCAGAACGACCTGATCCCAAGAAAATACTGAATCAATCACTGGGCGAAGCTGATGACGCTCGATGAGTTTTGTCAAAGCCTCTAATTTTGCTCGGTACTGGGGTGAAAAAACAAAATGAATTGTCAGATTCTTACCCCATGCTTCAAGAAGCGATTGCGGTATTGCAATGTCTACAATGCTTGTAAGCCTACCAAAGGGACGAATGATTTCTAGACTACGCTGAATTGTTTCTTGGCCGATCGTATCTAGAACTAAATCCACACCCAGTCCATTTGTTTCTTGACGAATGACTTCTACGTAAGTAGGTAGGCGCTGTCAAACACAATTATGTTAAGGATTGTAAAGTATCCAAATGCCCTAAGCGTGGCTAAGTTAGCCCTGTTGACATATTGTTACATAGCTCGGTTTAATCCCGCTTACCTACTTAATCTTCATTTTTGTAATCAATCACCCGATCGGCGCCCAGTTCGGTCACGAAATCTCGGTTTCTAGAACTACACGTCGCAAAGACGTATGCCCCTATCGCTTTGGCGAGTTGAACTGCGATCGAACCCACTCCACCCGCACCCGCATGGATGAGAACTGTTTCACCAACTTGTAGATTGCCCCTAGTCACTAGACAATCCCAAGCAGTTCCGCCTGCAAGCGGCAAAGAAGCTGCTTCAATGTGCGATAGATTTGCAGGCTTCAATGCAACAATCGCTGCATCAGCCACATGATACTGAGCGTAGCTACCGAATTCTCCAAAAATTTGCGGCGAGTAATATACGTTGTCTCCCACCTTGAAATCAGTCACAGCTTCGCCAATTGCCTCAATCACTCCTGAAACATCGACTCCAAGGATGGCAGGTAGTTGAACCAGTTCCTTGTAATCACCACGACGAGTTTGGTAATCGACCGGGTTAATCGAGGTTGCACAAACTCTGACTAACACCTGATTTGCTTTCAATGTTGGTATGGGAATAGTTTGAATCTCAAACTTCTCAGCATCACCAAACGCAGTTAATACGGCTGCCTTCATAGATTCCATCTGTGCCAACCCTCCTTTTGGAATAAACAGTGATGGGATTTCGATATCACTCAGCGGAAGTAACTCCCTAACTTCGCAGTAGCCCGTTGCCGCTTGTGCAAAACTCACGGAACAATTGCCGTAACGCGGATTTCAATCCGCATCGTTGGCAGTCCAAGCGCCGCGACTCCTACCTGTGTCCAAATAGGAGCATGATTGGGCATGTAATGGCGATATAGCCTGACCATCACCTCGTTAACCTCCGCAGGCAACCCGCCAACATGGTAGGAATTAACGTGGACGACATGCTCCCAACCCGCTCCAGCAGTTGCCAAGGTTCGCTCTATATTCCGAAATGCTTGAGCAATCTCGTCCGCGAGCAATTCGGGAATTTGTAGATCGTCATCCCAACCACCTTGGCCTGATGTCTCTACTCGATCGCCAATTTTTACCGCTTGCGAGTAATGCAAGTTATTCAGCATGTATTCCCCATAGCCGGGGGTAACAAAAAACTTGGGCTTATTCATGGTGTTCCTATTTCCTTTGTGTCTGCCAGAGAAAAGTACTTTTGCACCCACCGCACCAAACGCGATTGCAAACCTGTTTCAATGTCATTCCAGTCAATCGCTGAGAAACATTTAGACCTGCGATCACTGGTCTAACTATTGATGGAAAGCTTGTTCTAGCCTTTAGTGGCGATCGCTGGCACGATCGAGCAGTGCGTTTGAGGGCAAGCTCGAATTAAGTACCTTGCGTGCACTATCAACCCCTACAACCGGCAGCGTAACCGGATCAAGCATGCCGAGTTGAACCAATACACTCGCCTGATCCCAGTAGAGGTGTTCATGGGCTAGCTTGCCGTCGCGGAACCGAATAATCGCGACCACTGGCACTTCAACCTGTTTCCCGGTGGGAGCAATGCCAGGTAGCATCCAATCCATCTGGATGGTATGAGTGAACTTAACCAGCATTTCATCGACGAGTTGATTCGTTCCGATTGTGCGCGAGACCAGAGCCAGTTCTATATCCGGCGGCATCTGTGGAATGAAGTATTTAGAATAAAACTCACGCAGTGCCGGTTTCCCTACTCCCCCAGTCATTACCGGAATGTGATTCACGTAAGCGTCCTCAACCATTGTAGCGAGAGCATCTTCAGGGCTGTGAGTACCAAACTCGTGCCCGATATGCTCTTCCCAGACCGCTTGTAAAGCTTCCTGAGCAGGTGTCAGATTAGGGGTTGCCTGTACATTTGCTTGTTTGTCTACAGTTTGCTCTTTGACCACGTTAGATTCTCCTAGTTTGTTCCATGTCAACTGTATTGATTCCAATGCTTAATTTCTTTCAGATTCTTATTTCATTTGCGATCGTTGCCGAATTCTTTGCTTACTCACGCGATTGAAGTGAAGCCTGCTTGATATCTATAACGAGGTGGTGGTTTGAGCTGTTTGTGAATTCATAGTTTTGGGCACCTAAATTACAATGATGCGGTTGCCTCAATTTCACCCAATGGTTCTTTTGAGTTGTCTGTAAAACGATGGCCAGATTTTCTAAGATTGTGAGCACATTTTAGTCGTTCAAAAGTGGTGACATGCGCGTTCCAATCAGTTCAATAGAGCGCATCAGTTGGGCGTGATTCATCTGCGCGTTGTCCATTTGAAACGTTACCCTCGAAATGCCGCCGAGCGATTCGCTGTGACGGCGGATTTTCTCCGCCACTTCTTCGGGACTGCCGACGAGTAACGCGCCGGTTGTGCCGCGCTGGGCGTCAAAAGCGGCGCGCGTAACGGGCGGCCAGCCTCTCTCTTTGCCGATTTTAGTGAAGGTTTCGGCGTAGCCTGGAAAGAACTCTTCAATGGCTTGCTCGGTCGTGTCGGCGACATAACCGATTGAATGCAATGCAATTTTCAATGCTTCGGGCGCGTGTCCGGCGCGCGCTCCGGCATCGCGGTATAAATCGACGAGCGAGCGAAAGCGATGCGTTTCGCCACCGATAATGGCGATCACGAGCGGCAGTCCAAGCATTCCGGCGCGGCGGAAAGACTGCGGCGTACCGCCGACCCCGATCCAGATGGGAAACGGCTTTTGCAGCGGACGCGGATAAATCGCTTGGTTTTCCAGCGCGGGGCGAAATTTGCCCGACCAATCGACCGTTTCATTGTCCCGAATTTTGAGCAAGAGTTCGAGCTTTTCAGCAAAAATCTCGTCGTAATCGCCGAGACTTAATCCGAATAGCGGAAAGGCTTCGGTGAACGAGCCGCGCCCGACCACCATTTCGGCGCGACCTTTTGAAATCAAATCGAGCGTGGCGAATTGTTGAAACACGCGCACCGGGTCAGCCGCGCTCAGCACCGTAACCGCGCTGGTTAGACGGATGCGCTCGGTGCGTGCGGCGGCAGCGGCGAGAATAACCGCGTTTGCCGAATCTAAAAATTCATGGCGATGATGCTCGCCGATACCGAAGATATCCAAGCCGGAACGATCCGCCTGCTCTATTCTCTCCAGCAGTTCGGCGACAGACTGCGCGGCATCCGCCGTTTCACCATTCTCACTCGTTCCAACCGAGGCAAAACTGTCAATTCCAACTTCCATATCATTTCCCAAGCGTTTTGCAAATGAAATAGACTTGATTCAAAACAGTAGAAAGCCTTGCTGTACGAATTAAGCGGCTGTTCTCTCGCTCAGCAAAAAACGCCTAACCATCGTCAACTCAGAGGGGTCACGCTACTACCCCGATCTGAATTATCAGGGAGCGGAATGAATTCAGTTTCACCGGGAACCGCCGGGAAGCGGCGGTCTTGCCAATCTCGTTTTGCCTGCTCGATACGCGCGGAGCGGCTCGACACAAAGTTCCAGTACTTTGTGCGATCGCCCACTGGTGCCCCGCCGATAATCATTGCTTTTGCCTCAGCCTCCGCCCGGATATCTACTGATTCATCCGGCGCTAGAACGGCTAGACAATATGGCTCTAACGGCTCTCCATTTACGAACAGGCCAGATGTGACGCTATAAACGGCCCTTTCTAAACCTTCTGTTGGCGCTAGCTGAAATTGACTACCCTCTGTGAAAACAAGCGCTAGGTAAAGAGTAGCAGAGTAGGTTTTAACGGGTGATTGGTGAGACTGGTAGCTACCGGCGATCAAGGTGGCATTGGTGCCTGTTTGAATCCACCTCGGTAAATCAGTCGCCGGATAATGTGAAAAGCTGGGTTCAACTTCTTCAGCGAATTCGGGGAGGGCAATCCAGGTCTGAATGCCGTGAAGAGTAGATTCTTTCTCTCTAAAGCTCTCGGGCGATCGCTCAGAATGAACAATACCTTTGCCCGCTGTCATCCAGTTCACCTCGCCCGGAAAAATCTCTTGTACTGTCCCTAAACTATCTCTATGCAGAAGGCTTCCTTCAAACAAATAGGTAACCGTCGCTAAATTGATGTGGGGATGAGGTCTAACATCGACGCCTTTTCCAGCCGGGAAAATAGCTGGGCCTAAGTGATCGAAGAAGATGAAAGGGCCAACCATTTTTAGGGTTTCACTCGGTAAGATGCGCTGTACGCTAAACCCACCTAAGTCGTGCTTTTCAGGCGCGATCAATTGCTGAATGCTCATTTTTGTCCGATCCATTCTTAGTTGACGTTGTGGACAAAGATACAATCTTAGTTCTGTTGCTGCTTCAGATTCTTGCCTAACTTAATGTCAATGTAATGAGTTCCAAGGCTCGATTTCTTTCAGATTCTTATGGCGCTAACGAATCTGCTTGGGGGTCTTTCCTGTGAATCGCTTGAAGTGCTGCGTCAAATGGCTTTGGCTGGAGAAGCCGACTTGCAGGGCAATGTCTGCGATCGCCAAATCTGTTTTCGACAGCATCAATTTCGCCTGTTCCACGCGCTGTTGAATCACGTACTGACGAGGAGAAATTCCCATTGTTTGCTTAAACAAACTCGCAAAGTAAGTTGGGCTAATATTGATTACTTCTGCAAGCTCAGTCAGTAACAAATCTCGATCGAGGTGAGTACGAATATACCCGAGTACTGGCTGTAACCGCCTATGCGTTAAGCCTTTGTGCTTGGCTTTAAGGGTTGGCGTTGTAATTGTTAGCATGGTTAAAAGATTGGCAATTTGCTCAACAAAACAGGCAAAAGCTAGTCATCGCGCATTCAATCACTGCAATATTTTGCATTGCCGATCGACTACTGCGCTGCATACCCACCATCTATCATCAACGTTTCACCTGTTATGAACGATGCCATGTCAGATGATAAAAACAGGACTGCATTTGCAACTTCAAGCGGTGTGCCAACTCGTCCGATCGGGTGAAGTCCTGTCAAGTAAGCTTTAGCTTCATCTGTAACTGCTTCAAACATATCTGTTTGGATTGCCCCTGGTGCAACGACATTGATGCGAATACCCGCTTTGGCATATTGGAGCGCAGCAGCTTCAAACATATCTGTTTGGATTGACCCTGGTGCAACGCCATTAGTGCGAATACCCGCTTTGGCATATTGGAGTGCAGCAGCTTTTGTTAAACCTACTACCGCATGTTTACTCGCGGTGTAGAGGAGTATGTTAGGAAGTGCAACGACTCCAACCGCAGATGCCATATTGACGATCGCACCACTTCCGTGTTTCACCATCTGAGCAATTTCATATTTCATCGACAACCAAACACCTTTGACGTTGACGTTCATAGTGCGGTCATATTCAGCTTCTGTTTGCTCAATCAATGAGGGATTTTCGCCGCCCATTCCTGCATTATTAAAGGCAATATCCAACCGACCAAAAACGTCAACCGTTTTATCAATCATTGCTTTAACATCGGCTTCTTTCGTGACATCTGCTTGCACAAAAATCGCCTCTCCGTCAGCTTTCTTAATCAATCGAACCGTTTCTTCACCTTCATCAATTCGACGACCAACTACTACCACCTTTGCTTGTTGTTGGGCATAAGCGATCGCCGTTGCTCTGCCGATTCCCGATGTACCACCAGTGACTAACGCCACTTTATCTTGCAGTATCATTCTCTTTCTCCTGTTTCATTTTCGTCAGTTTGTATCAAGTAAACTTGTCTCAGCAACTCAGTGACTTCTTGCGCGATCGCAATCAGGGCATGATTGACTGAGAAGTCGCGAAGAGAATCAGTCTGAGGTGTACTTTCATGCCCAGAATTATTCTTGCCTTGTACTAGTAAACGTGTCATAGAATTATCCTCAATGAAATACTGATTTGTAATTCACTAAATCAATACGCAGGAATTCAGTTTTTGGCATGGTTCAAGAAGCGGTAATTTTGTTCAGCAGAATAAGCAAAGTCTAGCCATCAAAATTAGATGGCTTACAGCACTTACAGGCAAGTCAGATATGAATTGAGAGCAAAAATCGGGGAACTTAATGACTTGCAGCAATCAGGGCAGCCATCAACTCCGTAGTGTTCCAGCGCTCGGTATACCGAATTCCATTGATAAACAGGGCTGGGGCAGTCGTTACTCCACTCTCTATTCCGCCTTCGATATCTTCGTTGATGCGATCGACATACACTTGTTTAGACAACTCTTTGAGAAATTGAGGAATGTCAAGCCCTAAATCATTGGCGTACTCGACAAGATAACCGTTCTCCAACCTTTGTTGATGGTCAAATAAGGTATCGCTCATTAACCAAAACTTTCCTTGGGCGGCGGCGGCTTCGGCGGCTTGGGCTGCCCGTTGAGCATGGAGATGAATCTGTGTTTGTGGAAAATGACGGAAGATGAAGCATAAATAATCTTCTCCAAAAGCAGCACTAAGCTCTCGTTTGATAGCTTTAATCAGCTTGTAAACGTCCGCACTTCTAGGGCATTGATAATCTCCGTACATCACCAGCACTACCTTGGCACTCAGAATACCTTGAATCCAATCTTGAGTTGAAGGTGGTACCAGTAAAGACCTGTGGCTACGAGCGTCGCTCATCTTTTTACATCTGCATCAAGCATAGAACCATGCAATTTACTTGCTGGATCCATTTGCATGACTGTTTGCATAAATTCAATATAGGAGATCGCCTTCAAGCTGTCGTCTATAGTGAGTTAAAAGTTTGACAGTAGAAATTGATAGAGTAATCGTTCCATCGCAAAGTAGAAGGCCGGCTCTAACTTAAGTTAGACTCTCAACTCGATCGAAAGTACACCCTACAAACTGACAATGCCGCGCTTAACGGCAACAATCACCGCTTGAGTGCGATCACTCACATCCAACTTATTCAAAATCCGATTGACATGGGATTTAACAGTACCTTCACCGATGCTCAAAGCAGCCGCAATCTCAGCGTTACTCATCCCCTGCGCCAGTGAGCGGAGGACTGTCAGTTCTCTTTCACTCAGTTCTGGATTACTCAGGCGCTGTACTAACTTTGCTCCCACATCGGGCGGAATATACTTCTGACCCCGATGAACGGTGCGAATCGCATTCAGAAGCTCGTCAGGTTCAGTTTCTTTCAACAGATATCCTTTAGCCCCGGCCTGCAATCCCCGATAAATATCTTCGTCACTATCATACGTGGTCAATACAATAATCCGAGCAGATTTAACGATCGCACAAATTGCACCAATGGCGGCAACTCCTTCCACTTCAGGCATTCGCAGATCCATTAGCGTTACATCTGGTTGGTGTTCCCGAAAGGCGGCGATCGCCTGTTCACCATTTTCGGCTTGGGCAATCACCTGCATATCTGGGTCACGGTTAATAATCGTGGCTAATCCTTGCCGAAAAATGGCGTGATCGTCCGCAATCAGAACCCGAATGGTCGTAGCTTGGCTCATTGTAATGCTCACTCAAGGGTTGACGGTTACAATAATTTCTGTTCCTTGTCCAGGTTGACTCCTAATCGTTAGTTGTGCGCCGATGCGCTCTGCCCGTTCGCTCATGCCGAGTAAGCCAAAACCCTCAGAGGCTGAAATACTTCCAACTCCAAAGCCCTGTCCATTGTCTCTCACGCGCAAGCAAAACTGGTCCCGATCGTAGACTAGCTCCACTCGAATTTCGTCAGCATTGGCGTATCTAATCGCATTAGTTAATGCTTCCTGCCCAATTCGTAGTAAGTTATTCTCGACTTCAGCCGGTAGAGAATACACTGTACCCTCAGTCTCATAATATAGAGTGGTATCCATTGCAGCAGTTCTGATTTGAGCGATGAGACGGTGTAAAGCGCTCTGTAAACTGCCCTCCTCTAGAAGCTGAGGACGGAGCGCGACGACCGATCGTCGGGCTTCAGTCAATCCAGTTCGCGCCAATTCTTTGATCAGGTCTAGGTGTGCCCCAGTTGCTTCTAAATCATCCGTTAGCACCTGCTTTGCCGCTCCTACCTGAGCCAGAATGCCTGTAAACGATTGAGCGAGTGTGTCGTGAATTTCACGCGCCATGCGGTTGCGCTCCTCCAAAATTGAGGCTTCTTCTGCTTGCTTCAGCGCTGTAATATCTCGCGTCAGCCAAATCACCTGATCGTGATTGATTGGGGCAATGCGAGCCGAAAGCCAGGCTTCTCGTCCATTTAGAAACGTACCATACTCGACTGTGAGGATTTGTTGGGTTTTCAGCACCTGCTGAATATAACTTAGAAATTCATCAGCTTGTTCCTTTCCGAGTTGATGCATGGTTTTACCAATCATTTCCTCAGTGGGTTGACATCGCAGATTTGGTTCCAGTACCATTATTTCAAGGAATCGCCCTTCAGCAGACAGTACAAACAATGGATCGGGAATTGCCTCAATTAGAGTCCGTAGCTTTGACTCTGAGGCTTGTAGGGCTTCTTCTGCTTGCTTGCGATCGTTAATGTCAACGTGGGTTCCCAACATCCGCATGGGTTGACCTGATTCGTCCCAGGCAACAATTTTGCCAACAGAAAGAGTCCATTTCCACTGACCATTCTGGGTACGCTGGCGATACTCTGCTTGATAGCTGGGGATTTCTCCAGCAATGTAAGCACGGTAGGTTGCGACAACTGATTCTCTGTCATCAGGATGCAAACGAGCAATCCATTCAGAAATCGTTTCGTGGAATGTTGCTGGATCGTAGCCCAGCATTAAAGCGTATTCTGGGTTAACAATTCTTTCTTCAGTTTGTAAATCGAGATCGTAGAGTCCCTGATTTGTGGCTGTTAGTGCCAGGCGCAGCCGTTCTTCACTATTTTGTAGAGCGGCTTCTGCTTGTTTGCGATCGCTAATATCCGCAATCACCCCTTCAATGTAGTCATCGTCTGCATTCAGATAAGCAGAGAAAAGTCCCCAAAACACTGTCCCATCTCGTTTTCGCCCCTGTGCTTCATAGCTTCGCACTTCCCGATCCCGCTTCAGAACCTCAAGGAATTGTTGGCGATCGCTGGGATTTACATAGTAGTCTGTGGCATGTTCAAGCCCAATCATCTCCTCTGATGAATCAAAGCCAAGCAGATTGGCATAGCGTTGATTGGCATCGAGAAGTAATCCATCCGAGAGGCGGGTGCGGAAGATGCCAACCTGTGAGTTTTCAAAAATAGTTCTGAACTTAACTTCACTGCGTTGTAATGCCTCTTCTGCTTGTCTACGCTGGGTGGTGTCCATTCCAACCGATAAGATTTCAACGAACTCTCCCTGGTCATTGAAGATGGCTTGATTAGACCAGGCAAGCCAAACTCGCCGACCGTCTCGACACAGGTTTTCACTCTCGCCTTTCGGGTACAATTTGGGATTCCGAAGTAAATCATGGATAAAGGGTTTGACATCGCGTCCAGAGGTTTCGATGTCTGGAATGATTGTTTCAAATAGGGTTCGCCCTAAAAGCTCGTGTTCTTCATAGCCCAGAAGTTTCACCCCATAATCGTTTATGTAATGAATCCGTCCTTGCGTGTCATAGCGAATGATGACTGAATTCGCGGTTTGTAGCAGGTTGCGGTAATTGGCCTCACTTTGTCGTAACGCAGCAGTTCGTTCTGCAACCTGTTGCTCTAAAGTGCAGTTGTAGTCGGCTAGGAGTTTCTCGGCTTGTTTGCGCTCTGTAATGTCCTGAAAGGTAGCGATCGCATAAGTGATATTGCCCTGTCGATCAAAAACTGGCGTTCCCCGTGCCTCCAGTAGAATTGTGACATTATCTCGACGAATTTCTATATCTTCAGTCCTGATGCGTTCGCCTCTTAATGCCCGCACAATAGGCAAGCTCTCCGCTGGATAGATTTGATCCGTTCCCGCTACATAAAGCTGATAAGCCTCTGAGATCTGCTCTGGTGCTATGGAAGGATCAGTTTCTTTGCCCACGAGTTGATTGCCGCATTGGTTGGCATAGTAAGGGCAACCCTTCGCATCCACGATCGCAATTCCCACTGGAATCGCTTCGAGGAACTGGGTGATCTTGCTTTCTTTAGCCCGCAGTTCTGAGTAAAGGTTGGCATTTTCGATGGCGATCGCTGCTTGAGTCGATAATAGCTGCAAGACCTGCGATCGCTCTGGTGTAAATACTCTAGCTGCTAACCGATTTTCTAAATACAATACACCGACCAGCTTGGCTTGATTCACCAGCGGCAAACAGAAAATAGATTGAGGCTGGTTCTGTTGAATATATGGCTCATTAATAAAAGCACCTTCACGAGTCGCATCATTTAAGATGACAGGCTTCAGAGTCCGAATCACATATTGAATGATTGATTCTGGCAATTGATCGGCAATTGGAATAGACTGTAACACCTGAGTCGCACAAGCATTCTCATCGGCATTGAGTTCACAAGCCGCTTCAATCGACCATTCTCCTGAGTTTTCTAAAATCAGATATCCGGTTTGTGCGCCAGCATTCTCAATTAAAGTTTGCATCAGCGATCGCAGCAATTGCTTCAGTTCAATTTCACGAGAAATTGCCTGTGAAGCTTTCATCACTGCTGCCAAATCGAAAGCGGTATGGAAGGAATTAGAGATAGTTTCAGCAGTAATAGGAATTGATGTGGGACCGGCTCTAGACGACTGAGAAAAGAACTGTGGATAGCGAGTTTCTAAGTCTTTAACTTTAGCGGTTGCGCCCCAGCGATCGTAGCAATAGTGCGCCTCTTTCATGTAGGTCTGAGCAATCTTTTCCCGACCTCGCGCTAGATAATGTTTAGCCGCTAATTCATAAGCTAATGCTTCTTCCTGGATAAACTCATTTTCGGCAGCACCTGCGATCGCCCGTTCATAAAACTCTTCAGCCTCAAGAATTTCCCCTAAGACTCGCGCTTTCTCTGCCTCAACTAGATAAAATTGATGTAGATAATTCATTGGGGCGTGTTCTGCCCATTTCTGCATTTTTTCTTGGTTGGTGTTAACACAGTTTAGCCAAGCTACTTTTTCAGAGTTTGAAGCATCAAGCAATAGGCTCAAAAGCGCTAGAGAATGATAGAAACAGAATACAGGTAAAAGCTTTATTGCCGACGCTTCTTCAAAATATCGCCTTGCCAAAATAGCAGTCTTTACAGCT
Source organism: Microcoleus sp. K5-D4 (assembly GCF_036704575.1). Classification (NCBI taxonomy): domain Bacteria; kingdom Bacillati; phylum Cyanobacteriota; class Cyanophyceae; order Oscillatoriales; family Microcoleaceae; genus Microcoleus; species Microcoleus sp. K5-D4. The sequence goes on along the minus strand of NZ_JAUBSD010000076.1, from coordinate 15,479 downwards.
TGATGGTGTTCTCCAAATAGATAACACAACATGACTTTGTGCAAATAGAGTATTTGAATTGCAATTCCATCTTTAACTGCAATAGCGTGTGGTAACGCCTCCTCTTCATTAAACACCCGACCAACTAAGCGGCTGGAATTCTCAGCCCTATCTAACAAATTAAGAATGGTCTGCCACACTATCGCAATCCAAGTCGAGGGGCTTTCCCGTCTGATTCGATCAACCGCTTTGCTGTATGTTGCCATTTTCTGTTCCAGTTGGGTGAGTTCCTCACCGACGAAAAACGAGTGGTGGCACACGGTATATGCAACATAACTAGCGATTTCAAAGTCTCCGGTTTCCACTCCTTCCTGATAAACCTCAACCAGCAGTGGTATCGTCTCCTTAAGATGTACTTTCCATTGCATAACATGGTAACTAAATATGTGTAATGCTTTAACCTTGCCTTTTTTGGTATTCAATCGTTCTGCCAAGCTAAGAGCCAATTGACCAAATTTATAGCCGAGTTCAATATCTTGAACAACTCCACATAGAACAAACCCGTAGCCAGCATAACTCAGTGGTGACCAGGTAGCATTGCCGTAGTTGATTGATAAATTCACCATTTTGCAAGCAATCAGTATCACCAGTGCTGGTGATGCTATGAATGCAGCAGACCCTATATTCGCTAGGATTGACACTGCTGCTAGCGGTTCTGGTGCAGTCATCTCTGGTAAATTAATCAAGTCTTCAATTTCTCGTTGGGCAAGTAGTGCCGCCGTTGACTCCAATCCGCCTCGAACATCTAACTCACTTGGGTTTTCTGGTAAAATCACTCCCACGAGCTTCAACACTTCCAAGCCAATTTTTAGTGCTTCTTTCAGGTTGCCCTGTGACAAATATCTTTGAATGCTGCTATCGTAAACTTGCACTTTGTCAACCACTGTTTTGGCACGAGCGAGTACCACTTCCACCAACTGTTCCATCTCATCAAAGCAACCCTGGAGATACGCCGCTTCTGCTGCTTCTGAGTACAGCGCTAAGGTGAGGTCATACTCACTCTGCCAACTCTCTGAATTGAGGAGTTTAAGCCCTGTAGTGAAATACTTAAAAGCTGCTTCATAAGCCGTTGCTGCCTTTGCTTTCTGACCTGCCATTAAATTCAATCTGGCAATTTTAGCTCGTTCTGATCGAGCAGTGACTAGCTCAAGTCCTTGATTGAGATGATCGATGATTTCAAACAGCCGATCGGATCGTTGCTCTGGTGAAGTTTTTTCGAGCAAATTGCCACCGATTTGGAGATGAACAACCTGTTTCTGCGATTCATCAATCAAAGCATAAGCCGCTTGCTGAACGCGATCGTGCAGAAACTTATACTCTTGAACCAACAAGTCTTCGTCCAATTCAGACAGAGGTTGAATTAATCCCGCTTGTATTGCTTCTAATAAATCCTGGAAAATTGCTTTCGGTGATTTTTCGCAAACGATCGCCAACGTTTCTAAATCAAACTCAGAACCAACACAAGCAGCGATGCAGAGAACTTGCTGTGTTGCTTCCGGCAATTTCTGCAACTGACGCAGCAGCAACTCCACCACATTATCGGTGATATCTTGAGCTTCAATCTCAGTTAAGTTCCACTGCCAACTCAACTGTTGGGCATCAAAGGTTAACAGGTTTTCGCTATGCAGCAGCTTCAAAAATTCACCAACAAAGAAAGGGTTGCCCTCGGTTTTACGCAACACGACTTGGGCTAAAGAACCAACGGCATCAGGATTGCGATGTAATGTCTCAGCTACCAGTTGAGTCAACGATTCCAGTGTTAAAGGAGTCAGGGTGATTTCTTGAAGCGCTGCCCCCTGCTTTCGCAAGCTCTCCAGCATCAAAATTAATGAATGCGTTGGAGATACTTCATGATCTCGATAAGCTCCGATCAAAAACAGGGATTGAGTTTGCTCGTCAAGCAATATGAGTTCAATTAACTTCAACGTCGCAGAATCGATCCACTGTAGATCGTCTAAAAAGATGACCAGGGGATGCTCTCTTGCACAAAACGCCCGCACAAACCTTTGAAACGTGAGATTGAAGCGATTCTGTGCTTCTGTTGCTCCAACTTCGGGCACAGGCGGCTGCTTGCCAATAATGAACTCAACTTCGGGAATGACATCTATGATAATTTGTCCGTTGCTTCCCAAAGCAGTGAGTAGACGCGATCGCCATACTTCCACCTGTTCATTGGGTTCACCCAATAGTTGCTGCACCAATTTTTGCAGGGCATCGACGATCGCGCTGTAGGGAATATTGCGCCGGAATTGGTCAAACTTGCCCCAGATGAAATAGCCGTGCTTTGCGGTGATCGGTTTAAAGAGTTCCTGTACCAATGCTGTTTTGCCAACCCCAGCGTAACCAGAGACCAGCATCATTTCATGGACTGCCTTACTCCCTGCCACTCTGTCGAACGCCACCCATAATGCTGCAATCTCCGCTTCTCGCCCATACAGTTTTTGAGGAATGCGGAACTGCTCGGAAACATCTTGCAGTCCCAACGATATGGTGTTAATCTGACCCATTTCTGCCAGTTGTTGGGCACAGCGCTCTAGATCTGCTTTGATGCCCCAGGCACTCTGATAACGATCTTCTGCATTTTTTGCCATCAGTTTCAAAATCAGGTTTGAAACAGGTTCGGGGATCGTGGCATTCAATTCATGCGGGGGAATCGGCGGTGTAGCAATGTGACAGTGAACTAGTTCCAGGAGATCACGGGTGGGAAACGGCAATTGTCCCGTCAACAGTTCGTAGAAGGTTGCACCCAGTGAATAAAAGTCGGTGCGATAGTCGAGCATCCGGTTCATTCGCCCGGTTTGCTCTGGCGACAAATAGGCGGGGGTTCCTTCTAGAAGATGGAGACTTTTGAATGTGGGATTGGTGCGACTGAAGCGAGTGGCAATGCCAAAATCAATGATTTTGACAACGCCAGTCCTCGGATTAAAGACAATGTTGCCAGGATTAATATCTTTATGGATGACATGAGCCGCATGGATTTTGCCTAGAGTATCAGTAATGGCGATCGCCATATTCAAAAAAACCCACAGCGGCATAGGAGAGAAATCTAATTGTTGCCGCATCCAGCATTCTAAAGACTCTCCACCAAAGTCTTCCAAAAGAATAACCAGCGTGCGCTGGTAGTCTTGTTGGCTGTATGCCTTGACTACGCCTTCAATGTTGAGAAAACGAGTAATTTCATACTCCTGCCGATAGCGAGTTAATTCATGAGGAGAGGGATAATCCTGCTTGAGAACTTTGGCAATCACTGCACAATCATTTTGCTCTCTGATGCCCCGATACACCAAAGAAGCTAGGCTCTCATAGATTTTGCTGTGGATAGTAATTCCAGGCAGGGTAATCATTGAATGCTCCCTCGATAAAGGACTGTCATCCGTTTCCCAAAATATATCGCTTGCCAAGCTCCAGACTATAAAGCTCCTTGTGTAGCTCTTTATATCTTGACTTTTGACACTCCCCAGCTATCAAGGCGAGGGGATTCTTTGTTCACAGACTCAACTTGCTTGCGACTGGATTTCTCCAGCCAAAGTAGAGGTCGAATCTCCCAAAGCGTTCGGGTCTAAGACCCAAGTTCCGGTATGCCCTACCGTACTCAAGGCAACTTTCAGAATGTTAATCGCTGCATTCCAGTCCCTATCCATAACAAATCCACATTCACAAACGTGGGTTCTTACTGATAGGGATTTTTTAACGATTGCAGCGCAGTTAGAACATTTCTGCGAAGTATAAGCAGGATTGACAGCAACCGTTACCCTGCCAAACTTTACTCCAAAATATTCCAACCACTTCCTGAATTGATACCAACCAGCATCGTTAATCGATTTAGCCAGACAGTGATTCTTTGCAAGATTCTTAACCCTCAAATCTTCGTAGGCGACCAAATCGTTAGATTGGGTTACGCAACGCGCCAGTCTCTTAGCGTGTTCTTCACGTTGCCTGCTTATTTTGAGGTGTACTCGCCCTAATCGATTAATTGCTTTCTTTCGGTTGGTAGAGCCTTTCTTTTTGCGAGAAACACGGCGTTGCCGAAACTTCAACCGTTTCTCGCTTGTTCGATAAAACTTGGGATTTGGTTCAGTGTGACCATCGGAGTCTGTATAAAACTCTTTCAAGCCCACGTCCAATCCAAGTGTTTTACCTGCTGGCGTTGTATCTACATTGTTATCAGCACTGATTGCAAACTGAACGTAGTAGCCGTCAGCGCGACATATTAAGCGAACTCGCTTGATCTGATCGATTTGGTAGAAGTTAAGATCCCACGTCCCTTTTAGTTTGAGCTGGCCAATTCCCTTTTTGTCAGTGATTGTGATTTGCTTCCGAGTTTCTGAAAGTTTCCAACCGCTGACTTTGTACTCAACAGACCGACTGTTTTTCTTGAAAGTCGGATAACCTTTCTTTCCGGGAACGGCTTTCTTGCAGTTGTCGTAGAACCGAGCAATCGCAGAATAAGCTCTTTCCACAGAAGCTTGGCAAGCACTAGAATTCAAATCTTTGACAAAGGCAAACTCTTCTCTGAGCGCAGTGCTGTGCCGATACAAGTCTTTTTGCCCTACTCCTCGGTTGTCGATCCAAAATCGGATGCACTTATTCCGAACGAATTGAGCAGTTCTGATTGCCTCGTCTATTGCTGCGTACTGATTTGGTTTGCCTTTAGCCTTGAATTCTAAAACGAACATCTTACGTGAGAACTTGCTACGTTAAAAGTCTAACACAAAGCCGTCCTATAAGGACGGGGCTTTAAACCCAAGTTTTTGGTAAAAGTCTTGCGGGGGCATACGGGTGGGATCTGGTCGGTTGCTGTATGCCTTGGTAATCAACTATTAGCGAGTGGCAGTGGCGATCGGACTATTCGGCTCTGGAATCTGCAAACTGGATCTTGTTTGAACGTCTTGCACGAACACACCAGTTGGGTCACGTCAGTCAGCTTTAGCCCAGATGGTCAGTTTTTAATCCGTGGCAGTAACGATCGCACCCTTAAAGTGTGGGACATCGCTACCGGATTTTGCATTCAGACATTGATGGTCGATCAATTGTATGAATGTACTTTCGATCAAATTCGGATTCTAACTTAAGTTAGAGCCAGCCTTCTACTCTGCGATGGAACGGTTAATGTATCAATTTGCACTGTAAAAATTTTAACTTGCTATAGGCGACAGCTTGAAGGTGACCACCTATATTGAATTTGTGCAAACAGTCATGCAAATGGATCGAGCAAGTAAATTGCACGGTTCCATGCTTGAAGGCATGAATATTCAAGGTGCAACTGGATTAACGCACGCTCAAGCAGCGACGTTGAAAGCATTAGGAGCAATTTCATAGTGAAGCGAAGGCTCTTTGGGTACGCGACGCGAACGCCTTAACTCTGTGCTTAACTCGCGGATCTTAAGTGGCGAAATTTGGAGTTGTCTTGCAGACTCAGTTCATGGCGCGATCGCTTACGTCATCAACCCTTGAGGGTAAACAGACGTTTCACTTAAACGCACAAGCAGAGATGTTTAGCGTTTGATTTCATTCTGCAATTTCTCATTCACCAATTGCTCAAATAGGAGAGTTCAATGTCTAAAAATCAAAAAATCGGTCTAGAAGGACTGCTTCGTCCAGAAGATAGCATCCTGGTACTGATTGACCACCAGCCCTATCAGTTCACCAACTTGAACAGCCATGAACCTACGATGATCATTAACAATGTTATTGGTCTTGCCAAATCGGCAAAGGTGTTCAACGTACCCACAATCCTGACCACAGTCATTGAAGAAAGAGGGGGTTATATCATTAAGGGACTACAGGATGTTTTTCCCGATCAAAAACCGATCAACCGCACTTTCATCAATACCTGGGAAGATCCAAACGTGACAGATGTAGTGAAGAAAAGTGGCCGCAAGCAACTCATACTTGCTGCGCTTTGGACCGAGATCTGTCTCGCAATGCCAGCAATCCAGGCGCTGGGTGAGGGGTATGAAGTATTCATCGTTACCGATGCTTCGGGCGGTGTTACTGCGGAAGCTCATGACATGGCGGTTCGCCGGATGGTTCAGGCTGGTGCAGTTCCAATCAACTGGATGGCTGTACTTGCTGAATGGCAACGTGACTGGGCACGCATAGAAACATCTGCGGATGTATCAGAGATTCTTCTTGAGCATGGCGGTGCTAGTGCAGTGGCCCTTGCATGGGAACTTCAGCTCCTTGCAACAACCCCTCCAGCGAACGGCAAACCTGTCGAGGTCAGCAATTCCTCCATCTTCATGGGTCGATAGTAAAATCCCATTGCCACCAGAAGATTAGCGAGGGAAATCCTCTCTAAACACAGTCTTCGTCCCTGCTATGACAAACAGCAGGTTAGGGACAGAAACTCTCTTATCCCTGATTCCATCCTGCAATTCCTCATTCACCAATCACTCAAATAGGAGAATTACCTAATGTCTACATTCAAGTACAATCGTCTAGACAAGAATAATGCTGCGGTTTTACTGGTGGATCACCAAACTGGACTGTTCTCGCTTGTGCGTGATATTGGTGCTGCCGACTTCAAAAATAATGTGCTAGCGCTAGCAAGTATAGCCAAGTTTTTCAACCTGCCTACTGTTTTGACGACTAGCTTTGAGGACGGTCCCAATGGAGTCATCCTGCCGGAACTGAAGGAGAAGTTTCCTGATGCTCCCTTCATTCCGCGCCCCGGACAGATCAACGCTTGGGACAATGAGGAATTTGTTAAAGCCGTAGAAGCAACGGGTAAGAAGCAATTGATTATTGCCGGAATTGTCACGGATGTCTGTGTCACTTTTTGCGCGCTTTCAGCATTGGAGGCAGGGTATGACGTTTTTGTTGTCACTGATGCCTCTGGCACCTTCGATGAAGCCTGCCGCGATGCAGCTTGGGATCGTATGTCTCGTGCTGGCGCTCAGTTAGTCAATTGGTTTAGCGTTGTGTGTGAATTGCACCGTGATTGGCGTAACGATATTGAAGGGCTAGGTAATCTCCTTGCAGAGTTTATTCCTGACTACAACAACCTAATGACGAGCTATGCAGCAACCTCAAATGCTGGCTCTGCCAATCGTGAACGCCTCATGACTCGCGTGTAACTGAGTGGATGTTGTCATTGCTCAGTGATCCAGTTTATTTGCAGCATTGCAGCAGCACTGGATGATTTCGTGGAGGCTAGGAACGATCTCTTGCGATCGCTCCTAGCCAAGGTGACTGCTGCCGAAAATTGCCAAGAAATGCCGTGTTTTGAGGGGATTGATTCTCAATGAAACTTCTCTTTCAGTCGATTCTCTCATCGTGTCTGCTCTTTGGAGGCTCTCTGATTCACCCATCCCTGGTTGAGTCTGTCATTGCCCAGGATACCTTGCAAGGTCAAGTCACCTCTGTGAATCAACTGGCTGATGTGCAACCTAGCGATTGGGCATTTGCAGCATTACAAGCCTTAGTCGATCGCTACGACTGTATGGTTGGTTATCCAAATCAACTATTTCAGGGCAATCGAGCCATTACTCGTTATGAGTTTGCTGCTGGGCTAAATGCTTGTCTAGATCGGCTAAATCAGCTACTAGCCAGTGCAACAGTAGATCTGGCGGAAAGAGAAAATCTACAAACACTACAAAAACTTCAAGCGGAATTTGCATCAGAACTCTCAACATTACGTGGACAGGTAGATTCCTTAGAAACCCGCACAACTCGATTAGAGTCTCAGCTATTCTCTCCTACAACAAAATTGACTGGAGAGGTCGTTTTTGTTGTGAGCGGTGCATTTGGTAGTGATAGAGCTGTACCACCAGGAGAAACACCTGGTTCTAGGAGTGAGATCGGTGACACTATCATTTTTAGCGGTCGTGCGCGGTTGATCTTGGACACCAGTTTTACGGGGCAAGATTTACTGAAAATTCGATTTCAGGCTGGTAATATTCCAAACTTTAGAGCCGCCACAGGAACCAATATGGCTCGCCTAAGTTTTGATGGTAATACAGACAATCAGTTCATTCTCAATCAACTTTATTATCAATTTCCCATCGGGTCAGATACTAGGGTGACTGCGATCGCACAGGGCACTTTGTTTGATGTGGTTGATACGATTAACCCTCTATTGGGAAGTGATGGCAGAGGTTCGATTTCCGCATTTGGGGTGCGTAGCCCTATCTATCGTGAAGAAACAGGTGGGACAGGTGTTGGTATCAACCATAACTTTAACTCAGCCATCAATTTGACACTGGTTTATCTTGCTAATAACGCCAACAACCCGACTGCGGAAGCTGGATTATTTGATGGTTCTTACTCTGCCTTAGCACAACTGACACTCAAACCCACAGAATCCTTAAGTTTGGGCTTAACCTATGCTCGTTCTTTGAATTCAATTGATATTGGTACAAGTAGTGCCATTACCAATGATCCGTTTAATGGAAACAGTACCAGCATTGTTGGGGATAGCTATAGTCTTACGGCTTCCTGGCTTGTTAACCCTGCTTTCAGATTGGGAGGATGGATAGGATATCTCCGGGCATGGGCGCAAGACCTCTCCAATGCTCCTACTGCTGAGATTTTTTACTACGCAGTTAATTTTGGATTTCCAGATTTGGGTAAGGAAGGAAACTTATTAGGTTTTGTTTTTGGACAACCGCCTAGAGTGATCGGCAATCAGTTTGGAGTGATCGATCCTAGCACCTCATTGCACTTTGAAACCTTCTACCGGCTTCAAATGAACGACCATCTCTCAATCACTCCTGGTGTAATCGTCATTACCAACCCTGAACACAACAGCAATAATGACACGATTTTTGTTGGCATCATTCGGACGACATTTCAGTTTTAGAGTCTATACAGGCACGGTAAGAGCTGTTTTCCTGTTTTAACCATCCAATTTCCCGGACTGTTAAATTCTATGTTGGAAGAACCATTGGCGAGCAATACCAGTCAAGAAAACTATCTAGTCACCGCCGTGATTTCTCATATCGTGAGACCAGGACGTGAACAAGGTTATGAAGCATGGTTTCATGGCATCGCCGCAGATGCACGAAAATTCAAGGGACATTTAGGTGTCAGCACGATTCGACCTCATGATCATGATCATCTTGAATACGTGGTCATTCTCAAGTTCGATTGCTACAACAATCTCAAAACCTGGATTGAATCAGATATTCGGCAAGAATGGATTGAGCGACTACAACCCTTAATTGAAAAGCCAGAAGCAATTCAAACCCTGACTGGGCTGGAAACCTGGTTTACGCTTCCTGACAAACCGATGAAGGCTCCACCTCCGCGCTACAAAATGGCGATCGTGACATGGCTGGGAGTGTTTTTTACGATATCTATTCTCAATCGTTTGCTAGTACCGCTCCTGGCTGGGCTTCCGGTATTGCTCAGAACCTTGTTGGTGACAGGTCTAACGGTTCCCTTGCTGACCTACGTGATTATGCCACGCCTAACCCAACTTTTTCGCAAATGGCTGTATCCCACTTGATCGAGTACATATCTTGCACATTCACAGGAATCTTCCATGTCTTGTCAACACCTGAACGAACTGACGCTAGAGGATATGATTTCAAAAGCCAATTACCCGGTATTCCGCTGTGAGGAATGCCTGCGAGTTGGCGATCGCTGGGTACATTTAAGAATTTGTCAAACCTGCGGCAAAATGTTGTGCTGCGACTCGTCTAAAAATCAGCACGCACGCCGTCATTACGAAGAAAGCGGACATGCGGTGATCAGTTCAGCCGAATTGGGAGAACAATGGCTGTGGTGTTTTGCCGATGAACAACAGAAGAACTATTGAGCGCGCGCCCCTTTTCTACTCGCGAGGAAACCATAATGTCAAATCAGCCTACCCTGACCTCAACGGATATTTGGCCGAGTTTACCCCTGGACGCATGGCAAGAGACCTATGCTACCTTGCACATGTGGACTCAAATCATCGGCAAAATCCGATTTGCCCAAACTCCGTGGATTAATCATTCCTGGCATATTCCCCTCTATTTAACCGTTCGGGGACTGACCACTTCCACGATTCCCTATGGCAGCCGCATCTTTCAAATCGACTTTGATTTCATTGATCATGAGCTGCTGATTCAAACCAGCGAAGGGGCAAGACGGGCGATCGCACTCTACCCTCGCTCGGTCGCTGATTTTTATCAAACCGTGATGGAAACTCTCAGAGCATTGGATATTCACATCACGATCAACACCAAACCGAATGAAGTCCCAGACCCAATTCGATTTGAGCAGGATGAAACTCATGCCGCTTATGATGCGGATTATGCCAATCGATGCTGGCGAGTGCTGCTACAGTCCGATCGAGTCTTTCGAGAATTTCGTTCACATTTTTCCGGCAAGGTTAGTCCGGTTCATTTTTTCTGGGGGAGTTTTGATTTAGCAGTAACTCGCTTTTCTGGGCGATCGGCTCCTGAGCATCCGGGAGGGGTGCCAAATCTACCGGATGCAGTGGCGCAGGAAGCTTATTCCCAGGAAGTCAGTAGTGCCGGATTTTGGCCCGGAGCCGGATTATCATACCCAGCGTTTTATTCCTATGCGTACCCAGAACCCGATGGGTTTAAGCAGGCTACGATTCGTCCCGATGCTGCATTTTACAGTCAAGAATTGGGCGAGTTTATTTTGCCCTATGACGCTGTGCGCGAGGCAGAATCACCGGATCAGATGTTGTTAGAGTTCTTGCAAAGCACCTACGAAGCTGCCGCCAAGTTCGGCAACTGGAATCAAGAAGAACTCAAGCAGTTGACATTTAAGTCGCAACTGCATCCTTAAATTGACGTTTAACTGGCAGATCTTAAGTGGTGAAATGTAGGACAGTTTCGCAGACTGGTTTATTGGACGCGAGAGTGGAAAAAAGTTGGGGATTGCAACGACTAAGGTACTGGCACACACGCTGCTTAACGCTCTTCTGTCACTCTCCGGTTTTTCGTATAATTAGTAATTCCCAAAGACAAGGTATGCTGAGTCATGCGGGGGTTGGCGATCGCCTAAAGAGACCCATTTCGTATCTTCAAGAATTTTTACTCAGAAAAAATTGCGCGATTGCTTGCTCTCTCTACGGTCTAGGGTTCATAAAATACAAAGATTTTCGGAAAGTGACAGAAGAGGGATATCAACTATTCAAATAGCTGGTAAAAGTATAGTCATTTATTAACCTGGGAGGCGTCAGCCCCTCCCCTTTCCGTTTTACTTTGAGCGGATTAACCCGCATTGGCCCAACTACGCAGCTCCCTATCCCATTGCTGAACGCATTTGGGATTGCTTTTCTGAGAATGTTGTACGAAGCGTTGATATCGGAATTGATTAACTGACCAGTCGATGTTTTGTACAAACCTCGCTTGATACGCTTACCAGTAAACATCGGCTCTTTTTCTGTTTTGGATAACTTACCAACGATATTTGCGGCTGGGTTACTAACAGTGAGAATTACATTCATTATGTTTTGAAATCAACTGTTCCCTTGCACCACAACAATCGTTGTTTACGGGTGGGAGGTTGGGCGAGGAATTATGCGGTGACTGTTAGGGAAGTGGGGAATGGGGAGTGATCAGGAAGTGGAATTTTCACATCAATGCCTGCGGTGCGGTTTCTCCCTACTTCCCATTCCCCACTCTTTCCCCGTTAATCTCTCACCCTCCCCAACTTTCCATTACCTTAATTTCTACCTCGCAAGGAATCGGAGAAAGAAACTTATTCCCTGCTCTCACCATACATTTTTTAACCAAGGCTTTAACTGGCCTCACTTCTTCAAGAGGACACTCTATTAAAATTTCATCGTGAACGACACAAATCAGTTTAGCACCAGTGCGGCTCAGAGGGAAAAAAAGTAGAGCAAGAGCGAGTTTAGTAATGTCAGCGCTCATCCCTTGAATTGGGTTATTTAGCATCTCATTAAGCAGCGGTTTAGTATCTTTTGACCATAATCTCCTTCTGCCTAAGACTGTGCGACTCTCTCGAATACCTCGGCTCCAGGCGCTCCGAACTTTGCTGTGAAATTGTTTAATACCTGTATAGGATTCAAAGAACTTCTTACGAAAGTGTGAAGCTTGTTGCAGCGTTAAAGTGACTCCATGCTCTGCTTGAGCCATATTCTTAAATTTCTGTTCTCCCATGCCATAAATTAAACCGAAGTTAATAATTTTACCGAGCTGTCTGTCTTCGAGAGTAATTTCAGATAAGGGTTTTGCTAGCACCAAGGAAGCTGTGAGAGAGTGCAAATCTTCCCCTTTGGAGTAAGCTTTGACCATGGTCCGATCGCCCGAAACCTTCGCCATGATCCGCAGTTCAATCTGGCTGTAATCGGCTTTGAGCAGGACGTAACCGGGTGCAGCTTTAAAACACTGTCGGGTTTCCTTATCTCTGGGGATATTCGTTAAATTTGGCTCTCGACAACTAAACCGTCCTGATCTAGCACCAATCTGAAACCAATTGGGATGAATGCGCCCTGTAATCGGGTGAATGCGTTCAGGTAAAACCAAAGCAAAAGTATCGATACGAGCCGATAAACTGCGGTATTCTAACAGTGCTTGAATAGCGGGATACTCGCCTTGCAAAGGAATTAAATGTTGAGAGCTAGTGGAAGTAATAGGAATACCTTTCTCTTGCAAAGCGGCTAAAACTTGCTTGGGAGAGCGAGGATTAATTGTATCCGTAAATTCTGGCAGCAGAGAGATTTGTTGGTGAGGGTTAGGTCGATGGAGTTGCGAATTAATTTGTTTTAAAAGAGAGTCGCGTTGATAACAGAGCTTCACTCCCAAAACTCTCCACTGTTCTCTATCTAAAAGCATTCCGTTGAGTTCCATAGAAGCCACCGCAGGCAGACAAGCAAACTCTAGTAAAGCAGTTTTCCATAGCTTAGAAGCTTTCAGTTTTTGTTGCAGAGCAGCAGCCAGCGGGAGTAAAATTGCAGCATCGGTAGCAGCATATTGCAGTTGAGCGAGTGTTAAGTTTCCCGACCAATCGCTAACTTGTTGCGTTTTATCTAGCTTTACTTTCAACAAATTCTCAGTAACAGCCTCTAAAGACAAATGGCGTTTTAGTCCAGCCGTCAGCACTCGGTAAGCCAAATAGGTATCGAAAAAGGGTTTGGATAGTTCCAGTCCGGCAAAAGCGAGCATTTGCCATTCAAATTTGAGGTTGTGACCTACCTTCAGTGCAGGACTCGCTAAGAGCAAGCGTAATGGTTCGAGGGAACTCGGTTCAATGGCCCATAAATCTACAATGATTACTGGATGGTCAGGAATGGCAAGTTGTAACAATCTAATTTTGGCTTGGTAGGGGTCAAGCCCTGTTGTTTCGCAGTCTATACCGATGATTTTTGCTTGTTGGAATGGTTGAAGGGCTGTTTCAAGATTGAAAGCAGTATCGATTAGTTGGTAAGGAGTTTTAAGTGTAGCTTGCAACTGAGGTTTTTGATTGTTATCGGTTAAAATAGTTGGAATAGCTGTTAATATTTCAGGCTTAAGGGGCGGATTAGCTCTCATCATTACTTTCGTTTCCAAAGGAGAGTAAAAGGACCCGGGGCTGTCAATACCTGTCCGGTGTTTTGAGTAACGCTTGAGGATGTCTTGTGGAGTTAGCGGTTTCATTGCACGATCGCCAAAATTTTTCAAAGCTGCGATCGCGATCGCGGTTTAAAAAATAAACTCGATCGAGTTGAAGCAGCGCAATCTTGACCAAATAATGAGTAACAGGAGTAATTGGGGTAAACCCGAGATACGCGCCGTCAATCGAACTGACAATTATCGCAATCTTAACAATCCTGAAATCGGAACAGGTGCGGCAGCAAACGACAGCAGCAAAAACTTTCCAACTGCACGTAAAAAAACCTTTTTTATGTTATATTCAAGATAAAATTTTTCAGGGAAACCCTATAAGCGATGGCACTTTACAAATCCCGCTAGCAAGCATAGAAACGATTATTTTGGAAAAAATTTAATGACTGTAATTAGCAATCATTTTGACCTACTCTATTTCAAAAATTGTAATTTAGATCGACCTTTAATCCGCGATTCAAAAATTGTCATTCCCACCCGTCAACTCGGCTTGCTACCAAATCATCCACTTAATCCCCAAAATGAAATAACTTTTCTGCCAAAATCTTACCTAATTTTCGATGGAGTCAAAACATCGGTACGCCAATTAACCGGATATGTAGAAGAGCCTCCCGGCTCCCATGATTTCAAGCCTCTCGAAAAAACCTCTAGAACAGTTATAGATGATGATTTTCCAAATGTTGGTAAAACTGTCAGCTTATTTGGACTAGAAGGTGTTTTTGAAAACCCATTAGAATGGGTGGATTGGGAGATAGAAAGTGCATCATTTTATTTGATAGAATATTTAGCATATGACAGTAATTTACCGAGTTGTGGATAACTATAACTAAGTTTATTCTACAATGATACTTATCAAGCATCAATTTGATGTTCCTAAATCCAGAGGGAAATGTTGTATTGTTTGGCAAGCAATTGCTTTTGAGGCAAGCACAGTTAACGTAACTTAAAAAGTAGTTTATCGAAAGCGCAGACAAAGATGATTAATCTGATACAAGAGCGTGCTACCAAAGAGCAACTTGAAGAAATGTTGGAAATCCTGAGCAGTTATATTAAACTGGCAGTGGATATCGAACGGGGAATTTTAGCTGGTGGTGGAGAGCTTCACGCTGACTGCGAAGCTGTATTGCTGGAAAATAGGAGCAAGCAAGTAGATATTTGGGGAGCAGATTGGTATCCGCTGACACTCATAAGTAGGTTATGAATCTCTCATCAATATCCGCCCCCGCCAAAACAATCGTTCGATGGAAATTCAAGATCCGATGATTCGAGATCGAGTTGCTCAGATCGTTCAACGGCTATTAGGAGAGTTATGAGAGATTGGAATGCTTTAAAGTCACGCTATTTGCGAGACGAACTGCCGGTTCGTCTGGGAAATTTAGCATCAAATTTAGCGCGAATCAAATCCCGCTGTCAAAATACAGCTCATGGCGAAATAATTGAAGATTTACTGCAAGAAAGCAAGCTGTTTATTGAATGGACTGCTGCCGATACAGAGATAGAAATAGCTGCTGAGTTAGTTGAGTTGCAGGTTCAGTTAGCTTGCTGGCAGTATTCTTGGGCTGAGATTCGATCGAACGTTCAGCAACGAATAAAAGTTAGCGAACAGGTAAAAATCTGGTCAGAAAAAGTGCTGAATATGTCGGGTTTGTTGGCTGCGAATTAGACAAGTGCGCGATCGCTCTTGATGCGCGATGTGCTATTTTCTCCATAAGAGCGATCGCGTTACGCAGTTGCAAATTCCGTAAACTGACGCAAACGCGGTGGATGAAAGGCGAGGACAATATCTTCACAAGACACCGCTTATAAAAACCTAGGTAAACCTGGGTAAGCTCGGGAGCGTGTCACTTTTGTGATGAGTAAAAATACTTAAGCAGCTTTTCGTGATTTACCAATTAAGCCGTTTAAGTA
>NZ_JAUBSD010000075.1:0-38002 GCF_036704575.1 Microcoleus sp. K5-D4 | reverse complement strand
ACATCTCTAAGTCAGATTGCTTCATTTCTCGTACTATGGGGTCTTGTTTCCCTTTATGACTTTTTCTCGCTCGTTTCCAAATAAACCCTTTTTTTTGAGGAGCCGTCTTAATCGGTCTGGACTGAGTTTTACCGAACGTTCTTTTTCTAATTTCTGGGCTAATTGAAGACTGTTATATGTACGTGATTCTTTTTTGAGGCATTCTGCTAAAAACTCTATGTCTTCCTCTTTCCACTTGGGTTTTCCCCCTCGACCGGGCAATTCCCAAAGCCCTTCCATACCTAGATGCGACCATTTATGTAAAACCTCTCTCACTGTTTGTGGAGTCCAGTCAAAATGAGCAGCTATTTTTTCAACGTACCAGCCATGTGCATTTAATCTAATTACTTCTGCTCTATCTTTGACTTTTTGTGGTACAGCAGCAGTTCTCAGTTCTAATAGAGTTTTGTCTTGCTTTTGAGTCAGGAATACTCTTAATCTAGCGCCCATATATTGAGTTACCTCAGTAGATGTGTTCTCTTTCTTTACTTATTTTAACATAGTTCGGTTTTTTGGCGCCGACCTACTTAGATGGATATCGACCATAAAGCGGGCGATTGAAATCGCTAGCAATGCGATCGCACAGTCAAAGTCCGATCTTTTTTTCGTTTGGCTGCAACATAATGGTGACGAATTTGCCTGACAAATAGCAGGTTTAGGCTTTGTTTGGACTTGAAATTTGTTCAAGTCCCGATAATAGCAATTCTGAAAAATATTCCTACAGTCATGAGGTTGGGTTGCACTTCGTTCCACCCAACCTACTTTTGTTATTGTTGCAGAACTTTTCATAATTGCTATAAAAGGATGGAGATTAATTGAGCAATAGGAATCCTACACCAGAATATTCCCGGTGTTTTTAGACCTGGTAATGTCAAGCAGGTTTCGCCTCGATCACACTTACTGGCCCTTTTGTTTCTATCATATTAGTCACTTTAAACCCTGCGGAAGAAAGTAAATGATAAAATTCATCCTTTGTCCGCATAAAAGTACCGCCCAGAATGAACAAAGTTAAGCTACCCATGCCAATAAATGGCGACATTTTGCCTTCAGGCAACATAAAATCAACAATCATCAGCCGATCTTTAGCTGTCATAGCTTGATAGCAGTTTTTAAGAATTGTAATAGCACGATCGTCGTCCCAATTGAGGAGGACACGAGAGAGTAAGTAAAGATCGCCACTAGGGGGAACCGCCTCAAAAAAGCTGCCTCCAACTATTTGACACCTATCTGCAACTCCAGCCACTTCCAAAACCGGATTCGCATCAACCACAACATCTTCGCGATCGAACAAAATAGCTTGTAGCTTGGGATTCGCATTCAGCATCACAGCCGTTAGAGTTCCAACTCCCCCTCCAACATCCACAAGTGTCTTAACCTCTGAAAAATCATAAGCTTCAAGCACCGGAAGCAGCCACTCCCTTGTTGTCTCTTTCATCCACTCATTAAAATTTACTGCCGCATCAAAATTATGCTTCAAATAGCTATAAAAATTAGTCTTAAAAGTATGTTCAAATGGAGTTTCTCCAGTCTTTATACCGTAAAGTAAATTCCCCCATCCCTGATATAGTTCATCACCCATTGCCAAAACCGTACCTCGTAAAGAATCAGAAGTACCAGTCAGGAGATGTTTTCCCAGAGAGTTTAAGCAAAACTTGTCGTTATCTTCCAGAGAAAACACACCAACGCTTACTAGCATACGCATCAGGTGATAAATACCATGAGAATTTACACCAGCAGCTTTCGCAAGTTCATCAGCTGTCTTAGAACCATCACTCAGAAGATCTGCAATTTCTAGTTTTGCCGCGACAAAAAGAGCCTGGGATATTTTAAACCCATACATCATTTCTAGTAGCAATGACGATGAGCTTTCGCTGTTTAACTGGGTATTATCTGAATATAAAGCCATGAGTTGTCCTGTGACTGAAAGTTAGTTTCTAATTGTTACACTGCATAAGTTCTAGGTACGTAGTTGGGCTTTAGCCCTCTTATGGCTGAACTAGAACTACTTACCTTTTAAGAGGACTGAAGCCCAACTACTTACCTTTTAATACGCCCCAGCGTAAATACGTACCTTAATCATCCCATCCTTTTCCATAATCTCTTACCGGATATTCTACCCATGTACTTCTTAGCCACTCTCTTCCATGATACTCTAAATACGAATGTAAGCTACTCGCTGACCAATCATAAGGAGATTTTGCCCAGCCATGTTTGACAGGATTGTAATGGATAGAATTAATGGTTGTATAATAATGTCTTTCCGAACGAATAGCGCGATCGGTAAACGAATGCCACACTTTGCCTGTAAGATTATCCTCAAGATTCCATTGTCGAGCTAACGGCCCGTGAATGGAACGAAAGAGTACACTTAATTGTGACATATTAATATGAGGCACTAAGAGATGATAATGGTTTGGTAAAACTACCCAAGCATTAATTTCTATACCATTTGAAATAAAACTATCAAAAATTATATCTAAAAGTTGCTGACGGCGTTCCTGAGTATTAATGCGAGATTTATGCTCAAAACAACTAACTGTAAGATGGTAAAATTCAGAATCTTGCACTGGATGAGGTGGAGAATGAGCAGGATATCCCTTAGCCAACCTTTGATTGACAAGTTGCACCCGTTCTTCTAGTGTCAATTTCCGATATTCATACATAAAGGTACGTAATTAGCCTTAGTGCCCTCTTTAAAAGGTACGTAGTTGGGCTTCAGCCCTCTTTAAAAGGTACGTAGCTGGGCTTAGTGCCCTCTTTAAAAGGTACGTAGTTGGGCTTAGTGATCTAAGAGGGCTAAAGCCCAACTACGTACCTAATCAAGATAGGATCTGAGTTGTTCAGCCATAACCTGAACATTAGGGGGATAATTCATAGTAATATGATTTCCCGGCACTTCTCGAACCTCTACTCCTCCAGTAGTAACCTCAATCCAAGGTAATTCTGGATTTTTGGCATTAACTTCATTTTGCTCTGTAGCACGGAAAAATATAATTCGACCCGGATAAGTTTGAGGGATGTAATTTAGCATCGCTTGGGCGTGTACTTTAAACAGATGGAGAAACTGGCGAATCTCAGGTAAACCAAAATCGGGAGGAACTACCCTATTAGCAATCTTTACTTGCTCTAAAAAGTAGACAAGTTGCTCATCTGGCTCAAGTTTTTGAAGGACATCCATAGAAAGAGACAGATTGAACCCAACACCTAGCAAATATACCAAAATTGCTGTATCATCTTCAGTTTCTAAAACAGGCATTTGACCGGGCCCAGGAGTATCTATTAAAGTTAGCAGCGCTATCTTTTCACCTTGGGCATTGAGTTGCTGTGCCATCTCAAAAGCAACAGTTCCTCCAAAGGAAGAACCACCCAAAAAATAGGGGCCTTCTGGTTGTTGAACTCGCACTGCTTCAATATAGCGAGCAGCCATTTCCTCAACTTTAGTGAAAGACTCTGTTTCCCCATCTGAAACATGGGCTTGTATGCCAAAAACAGGCAAATCTGAACCTAGATAACGTGCTAAATCTCGATAAATGTAAACGTGACCGCCTACCGGATGAACTAAGAACAAAGGTTGTTTAAAACTACCGCGCTGAATTTCTACTAACAAAGATTCAGAAGCTGTCTGGAGTTGCTGATCAGGATTATCAGATAATTCGGAATTGTCTTTAATTAATGCAGCCAAAGCTGCAATAGTCGATGATTGCAACAAGCTATGGGGAGACAAGGATTTTTGCAGTGCTTCTTTTAATTTAGTTATTAGTTGAACTGCTAATAATGAGTCTCCACCTAAATCAAAAAAGTCATCATTAATTCCTATTTGCTTAATACCGAGAAATTCTTCCCAGATACTAGCAATAGTTTGCTCAATCTCATTTCTAGGAGCAACATAGGTATTGTGTAAATTTGGTCTCGAATAAAGTGATGATGAATCTAATTTTGGGAAAGTTTCATCTGGTAAAGAAGCAATTTTTATCGGTTGTTCAATTCCTGGTGCTTCAATCCAGTAACGTTGGCGCTCAAACGGATAGGTTGGTAATGGGAGACGATAACGCTGCTCATCAGCATAAAATTTAGACCAATCTATTTGTACTCCTCCTAACCAGAGTTTACCCAATGTAGTAAGTAAGAAAGCTACATCTGAATTTTGGTCTTGTGGATGGCGCAATGAAGAAAGTACAATTTGCTCAGCCCCCTTATTAGGATGCTGTTTTGCTAGCGTGTTCAAAGTCCGTCCTGGTCCCACTTCGAGCAATATTTGATTCTGGTCTTTTAATAGCTGTTGTAAGCCATCTGCAAACCTTACTGTTTGGCGCAGATGTTGAGCATAATAACTCGGACTTGTCGCCTGCGTTGCTGTTATCCAATTACCAGTAACATTGGAGATGTAGGGAATTTTAGGCGAGTTCAGCTTAACTTTTTTAACCTGTTCGGTGAAGGGTTCTAAAATTGGCTCCATCATCTGTGAATGGAAGGCATGAGAAGTGTGCAATCGGCGACACTCTACACCTTTTTCGAGTAGTTTTTGTTCCAATTCATCTATGGCATCAGTAGCACCTGAAACCACGCTCATAGATGCTCCATTAATCACAGCTAAATCGAGTTTATTGCCCAAAAAGGGTTGCACTTGCTGTTCTGGAAGTGGAACTGCAAGCATGGAACCACTCGGCAGTTGCTGCATTAATTTACCTCGTGCAGCTACCAAGGATAAGCCATCTTCCAAGGATAAAACACCAGCCAAACAAGCTGCTACATATTCACCAATGCTATGACCAATCATCGCTTTGGGATGCACTGCCCAAGACATCCACAATTTAGCTAAAGCATACTCGATCGCAAACAGTGCTGGCTGTGTAATTGCAGTCTGTTTTAATTGGTTTGTAGCTGCTTGTGCTTGTGCTTCATTTGGATAAAGTACGTGGCGCAGATCAATTCCCAAGTGAGGTTTAAGAATTTCCGAACAGATATCGATATGTTCCCGTAATGTTGGTTCAACTTGGTAGAGTTCCAAGCTCATATTGATGTACTGCGAGCCCTGTCCTGAAAACATAAATACGACAGGTCTATCTTTAGACTCTTGGAAACTGGTAAAAACTCGTTTTGCATCGAGAGTGTCGAGGGCAATAACACTTTCTTCTATGTCATTACAAACTACTATCCGTCGATGGCTGAAAGCTCTTCTACCAACTTGAAGCGTATAAGCAACATCAGCAAGATTTCGATCTGGATGTTGCTTTAAATATTCGCTCAAATTTACCGTTGCACTATCAAGTGCAGAGCTAGTTTTTGCCGATAAAACCAACAGTTGTGATGGTCTAGATCCTCCAGATTTTTCTACCGTAGGCGCTTCTTCTAGTACCACATGAGCATTAGTTCCACCGATGCCAAAGGAACTAACTCCAGCACGACGGGGAGTTTTACCTGCTTTCCATTCAGAAAGCTTAGTATTGACATAAAAGGGACTGTTTGCAAAATCAATCTTGGGATTAGGCTGTTCAAAATGCAAGCTAGGCGGTATTAACTTGTGTTTGAGAGCTTGGACAGTTTTGATTAAGCCAGTGACACCAGCAGCAGTATCCAAATGTCCGATATTGGATTTGGCAGAACCGATCGCACAAAAGCCTTTTTTCTTAGTTTCAACAGAGAAAGCTTGCGTCAGCGCAGCGATTTCGATCGGATCGCCCAGAGGTGTTCCGGTTCCGTGAGCTTCTATATAGCTGACGGTTTCAGGGGGAATTTCTGCGATCGCCAGAGCATCTGCGATCGCCTGCGCCTGACCATCTATACTGGGAGCTGTATAGCCAATTTTGAAAGCACCATCATTATTGAGCGCAGAACCTTTAATCACCGCATGAATATAATCTCCATCCGCGATCGCCTCCTCTAATCTTTTCAAAACCACAATTCCCACACCGCTACCGCTAACAGTTCCCTGTGCCTTAGCATCAAAGGCTCTACAGTGTCCGTCTGGTGAAAGAATCATTCCCTCTTTATAAAAATATCCTGCCTTTTGGGTAACGCCTATAGAAACCCCACCAGCCAAAGCCATATCGCATTGGTAATTCAGCAAACTTTGGCAAGCCATGCTAATCGCAACCAATGACGTAGAACAGGCTGTTTGGACAGTAATACTCGGTCCCTTCAAATTTAATTTATAAGAAACGCGACTTGACAGGAAATCTTTCTCGTTGGCGATCATAAGTTGGAAATCTCCAACGGATTCTCTAAGCTGATGATTAGGATAAAGGTTATTCAAAAAATAAGTATTGAAACTTCCTGCGCCTGCGTAAACCCCAATCGAACCTTCGTAAGTTTCCGAGTTGTAGCCAGCATTTTCTAGAGCCTCCCAAGCCGACTCCAAAAAAAAGCGGTGTTGTGGATCTGTGATTTCAGCTTCTCTAGGATTAAACCCAAAGAATGAAGCATCAAACAACTCTATATCTTCTACTATCCCTCGGGCTTTTACATAGCGGGGGTCACGCACAACTGATTTGTCAATACCCAAAGATTCTAGTTCTTTTTCAGAGAAGAAAGAAATAGATTCCACACCATCGCGTAGATTTTCCCAAAACTCATCAACATTTTTAGCGCCTGGAAAACGACCAGCCATGCCGATGATAGCGATACCTTCTATAGAGTCGGGAGTTTCAGAGTTGTCCATTTTTCTTCTTTCCTTGCAAGCGTTGTTTTTGCTTTTGGCGATTGATTGCCTCTTTTTGTTTATTGATGCGATCGCGACTAGCATCAAAAGAGGATTCTTCGTCCTGCTCCTGACTTAAATATTTAGCCAAAGAGCTAATGGTTGGATATTTAAACATCTCAATCATTGAAACATCTCTGTCGATCGCTTCTCGGAGTTTACTATGAGCCTGAGCCATCAGTAATGAATGACCGCCTAGATCGAAGAAATTATCATCGACACCGACTTTCTCTAGGTGTAATACCTGTTGCCAAACTGTGGCAATAACTTGTTCAATCTCAGTCTGGGGTGCAACATAAGTTGTTTCTAACTCTATGTTAAGAGCATCTGGAACTGGTAGCGCCAGAGGGTCTACTTTGCCATTAGGTATTAGCGGCAAGGCATTCAAAAACACAAAGCTGGAGGGCATCATATAGTTGGGCAGCTTCTGCTGGAGAATATTACGTAAACTCCCGACCGCTGTGCGTTGCAAAGCTTTCCAGAAACCCTGAGTTTCCAGAAGATACGCTATGCTCTGTTGAAAAAGATCTTGTTCGATCGCACTCAGAGCCAACTCAATGCCTGCTTGGTTTCCCCGACACCAAGCCACACTTCCGGCCAACCACCGCTCTTCACCGGAACCGGGCATACGCAAGCGCAGGCGGACGGTTTGACCGGGCTGACAATTATCTGGCACATCCACTAAGCCGACGCCACCGATGGAAATGTCTTCTGTGCGAAGTTCCACCGCTGGATGACCGTCAAATTCTGCCAGACATTCACTCTTGAATGGAGTACGTTCTGGTGTGAGCTTGGAAACGATATAGGCTACGAGGCGCTGATTGCCGGACGTATCTTCCCGCTTGATAACTACAGACTCTCGTACATCCGGGTGTTGGCTCAATACCGCTTCAATCTCGCCGAGTTCGATGTCCAATAAATTATTATCGACACCAACTTTTTCTGGGTGTAATACTTGTTCCCAATCTGTAGCGATCGCATCTTCGATCTCAGTCTGGGGTGCGACATAATCCAACTGTGGGTTAAAAGTATCTGGCTCTGGAAGCGCTTTGCGGTCTATTTTGCCGTTGGGTGTCAGCGGCAAGGCATTCAAAAACACAAAGCTGGAGGGCATCATATAGTTGGGCAGCTTCTGCTTGAGAACATTACGTAAACTCCCGACCGCTGTGCGTTGCAAAGCTTTCCAGAAACCCTCAGTTTCCAGAATATACGCTATGCTCTGCTGAAAAAGATCTTGTTCGATCCCACCCAAAGCCAATTCAATCCCAGCTTGGTTTCTCCGACACCAAGCTACAGTTCCCTCCAACCATAGCTCCTCATCGAATCCGGGCATACGCAAGCGCAGGCGGACTGTTTGACCGGGTTTACAAGTATCTGGTACGCCCAGTATGCCGACGCCACCGATGGAGATGTTTTCCGTGCGAAGTTTCACCGCCCGGTTCCCGTCAAATTCTGCCAGACATTCACTTTTGAAGGGAATACGTTCTGGTCTGAGGTTGGAAACAATATAACCTACTAGGCGCTGATTGCCGGACGCATCCTCCCGCTTGATAACTACAGACTCTCGTACATCCGGGTGTTGGCTCAATACCGCTTCAATCTCGCCGAGTTCGATGCGGAAGCCGCGAATTTTAACCTGCTGGTCGATGCGACCGAGGAATTCAATATTGCCGTCGGGTAGGTAGCGGGCTAAGTCGCCGGTTTTGTAGAGGCGATCGCCTTGTTCATTGCTAAAGGGGTTGAGGATAAAACGGTCGGCAGTTAGTTCGGGTCGATTGAGGTAGCCCCGCGCTAAACCAGCACCACCAATATACAATTCTCCCGGAATGCCGATCGGCACAAGCTGTTTTTGGGCATCTAAAATATAGACCTGTGTATTGGCAATGGGCCGACCGATGGGCGGTGGCTCTTTACTATCGGTACATTCAGCAATGGTGGCACAGACGGTGGATTCGGTCGGCCCATAAGCATTAAAAAACCGACGACCTGATGACCATTTGGCTATGAGGTCGGGGGAGCAGGCTTCTCCGGCGACTATTATTGTCCGCAACGCTGGTAATTCATTAGCGGGCAGTACCGCTAGCACTGATGGTGGTAGTGTAACTGTCGCGATCGCAAAGTCACGCAAAAGCTGAATCAGAGTTGCTCCCGGTAGCAGAGAGTCCCGGGTTCCCATTACTAGGGTCGCTCCCGCCACTAAGGCCATGACAACCTCCGAGACTGAGGCATCGAAGCTCAAAGAGGCAAACTGGAGGACGCGGGTGTTTGGTTGTACGTTGAATATCTCGATCTGTGCTTTAGCCAGGTTGCTTAGGCCTGAGTGCGCCACTAGAACACCTTTGGGCTGACCTGTAGACCCCGAAGTGTAAATCACATAGGCCAGGTTCTCCGGCGTTAAGCTGCATCCAGGGTTTTCCTCGCTTTGTCGCTTAATAATTTCCCAGTCTGTGTCTAAACAAACAATACGCCTTGGATGTTTAGGAAGAGATTTCACCAAGCGCGCCTGAGTCAGCAGCACTGGTACAGAGGCATCTTCTAGCATGAAAGCCAAACGCTCTAGGGGATACGCTGGGTCTAGCGGTACATAAACTCCACCAGCTTTGAGAATGCCCAAAATTCCCACCACCATCTCCAAGGAACGTTCTACACAGATCCCCACCATTACTTCAGCGGTAACACCCAGATTCTGGAGGTGGTACGCTAGCTGATTAGCTCGTTGGTTCAGCTCTTTATAGGTAAGTTGCTTGTCTTCAAATACTAATGCGATCGCGTCGGGCGTGAGATCTACCTGCTTTTGAAACAACTCGTGTATGCACGCATCTTTGGGATAATCGGTCTGGGTATTATTCCACGCCGCCAACTGCTGCAGCTCAAACTCAGTTAAAAGGGGCAACTCCGAGATTTTCTGCTCTGGATTGGCAACGATTCCTTCCAGCAGAGTTTGGAAATGTCCGATCGTTCGGGAAATAGTGCTAGCTTCAAACAAATCCGTGTTGTACTCAATCCGACCAATGATGCCCTCCGGTCTTTCTTCTACATCCAAAATCAGATCGAACTTTGCTGTATCGGTCTGGATATCCAGATAACTCACATTCCAACCCTCACTCAAAGATGGTATTAGAGGTTGAGGAGCAAACGCCACTTGGAACAGGGGGTTGTGGCTGAAGTTTCGGTCTGGTTTCAGTGTTTCTACCAGTTGTTCAAACGGCACATTTTCATGGGCATAAGCTGCCAAAGTTACTTCCCGCACCCTGGAGAGTATGTCTTGGAAACTAGGGTTCCCCGACATATCGGTACGCAACACCAGAGTATTGAGAAAAAACCCAATTAACTTGTCTATCTCCGGTCTGTTGCGACCTGCACTGAAAGTTCCCAGCACAATATCTTCTTGTCCAGAGTAGCGATAGAGCAAGGTCTTGAATGCCGCCAGCAGGGTCATGTAGAGCGTGACTCCTTCCTGCCGAGAAAGAGCCTTGAGTGCTTCTGTCAGGTTTTTGGATAGGCTAAAAGGTTGCCTTTTGCCCCGAAAAGTTGTAATGGCCGGTCGGGGACGATCTAATGGCAGTTGTAGTACAGGCAAATCGGTTAGCTGTTGCTTCCAGTAGTCTAAATGACTTTCCAGAATTTCTCCTGTAAACCACTGCCGCTGCCAAACAGCAAAGTCGGCATATTGTAAGGCTAATTCTGGGAATACTAGAGTTTTGTCATTACAAAAAGCTTCGTATAGTGCCGCTAGTTCGGGCAGAAATACATTATATATAGAAACACCGTCCATGACAATGTGATGAAATGTCAGGAATAACCTGTATTCTTCATCTGATAGCTGCATCAAGGTAGCCCGCAGGAGTGGGCTAGAAGTTAAGTCAAATGGTTGTTTTGTCTCTATAGTTGCTAAACGCAGAGCTTCTGCTTCCCGTTGGTTTACAGGTAATTGCTTCAAATCCACAAAAGCTAGATTGAAAGTGTCGGCGGGTGGAGCAATAACTTGAATCGGCTGCCCATCCACTGTAATAAAGCGCGTTCTCAAACTTTCGTGACGTTTGATAATTTCGTTGAGAGCTTTTGAAAGAGAATTAACGTCAATAGCACCGGGAAAACGAATCGTGCAGGGTTCGTTATAAACAGGGGTATCGGGTGCCAATTGTGCGAGGAACCACAATTGTTGCTGGTTCCATGAAAGAGGCAAGCTTTGGTTCCTAGAAACTGCTTGGATTGGGGTAGCTTGCAAGTGAACCTTTTCCGAATTGCTTTCTAAAATGCGTTGCGCTAGTGAGGCTATGCTGGGATATCCAAACAAGCTACCCACAGGCAATTCTACTTTTAATCTGTTGCGTAATCGGCTGTCGATCTGAATCGCCAGTAAGGAATGTCCGCCCAATTCTAAAAAATTGTCGTAAATACCAACTCGTTCTATCCCCAGGACTTCAGCCCAAATTCCTGCCAAGATTTCTTCGACCGGGGTGCGAGGTGCTACATACTTTTCTTCCAAATCGGGTCTGGAAGTGTCTGGTGCTGGTAGAGAACGGCGATCGATTTTGCCGTTGGGGGTCAGCGGTAGTGACTCCAACATGACAAAGCGATCGGGCATCATATAATCTGGCAGTTTTTCTTGCAGAAAATTGCGGAGATGCGGTATCAACTTTTGAGCAACATTCCTCTGTAACGGTCGATTGGCGTAGTGGTTCCACGGTTTGACGGGAATAGTATGTTCTTCGGTAAATACTATCTCTGGACTTTTTCTTATTTCTGTTGTGGAACGATCTCTAAAAACTACGTCGTAACTGCCAGAATGACTGGTTTCTAACCAGCTAATGTCGATTTGGTAAGGTAATTCTTTAGCTAATAACCAAAGTTCTTCTGGATCTATTCCAAGTGGGGATTGTTTTTGTACGCTGTCACGCCATTCTCCTACAGTTTCTAGCCCTGAGTTAGTGTTCAGCCATTGGATAGTTTTGATTTCTGTGTCTAGACGTGCGTTGGGTACTTGTCGCCACCCGATTATTTTTGGGGAATTTGTTTGCAGCAATTGGCGGATGGATGCGATTGTCAAATCGGGTTGCCAGTCTAACCATTTGATGTCTGTGGTGACAGAAACTGGTTCTCCTATATGCAGAATTACATCGTAGCGGAATCGAGTTAATTCATTGTGGTGAATGCCGCGCTTGGGCAAAATTTCAACATGACCTATTTTTGGTAGATGTTGTTTTAAAGCCTTAAAAAAAGCTGGATCTAAAACTAATTCTTCTTCTTGTGCCATCAGCGATCGTACAGTGGAAAGTAATTGCGTTCGCTCCATTTCTGGGGAGGCCCGATATAATTGCACGGAGGCATGATAAGCTTCCAGGAGCGGCAGACTCCGCAAATCGCCTAAGAAAATGTTGCCGCCACTGCGTACTGCATTCACTGCGCCTTCTAGGACTTTCAACAAATAGTCAATGCTGGGGAAATGCTGAATTACTGAGTTAATGACGATCGTATCGAGGCTATCTGCTTCTATACCTTCAAAGTTGTCTGCCGTCCTTTCTAAAAGTGTGACATTCTCTAATCCCGGCACCGACATCTTCATCTGTTCAATATAGCGCAGTGCTTGTGGGGACAAGTCCGCAGCCGAGTATTGAGTGCAGTGAGGAGCAATTCGAGACAGTAATAAACCTGTTCCGCAACCGATTTCTAGAACGGATTGGGGTCGCAATTGGAGAATGCGATCGACAGTATGCTCTACCCAGGATCGCATCTCGTTTTCTGCGATCGGTTCGCCTGTGTAGCTACTGTTCCAGCCGATAATATTAAACGTTTGGTTTTGATGGGTAGGGGTCTGGCTATAGGTATTGTCGTAGAGCGATCGCCACTGCGAAATGAGTTCGGTATAGCTGTCTAACTCTGGCTGAGACGATGAAGAATCTTTTGAATTTCCAACCACATAAGCCACGAGGCGTTTGTTACCAGGCACATCTTCTCGGACTATGACAACAGCATCTCCCACATCAGGATTTTGCCTGAGTGCAGCTTCAATTTCGCCCAGTTCGATACGAAAGCCGCGAATTTTTACCTGGTTGTCGATGCGACCGATAAATTCAATGTTTCCATCGGGCAGATAGCGACCGAGATCGCCAGTACAGTATAGGCGATCGCCTGTATGAGGATGAGTGATGAAGCGCTGGCTGGTCTTTTCCGGATCTCGCCAATAGCACCTAGCTAAACCGATACCCCCGATGTATAGTTGCCCTAGTTCCCCCTCCTGACATGGCTCCATCGCTTCGTTGAGCACGTAGAAATGCTGGTTGGTCATGGCCCTACCGTAAGGGATGCTTTTCCATTCCGGGTCAACCTTGGCGATCGGATATAGGATAGACCAGATTGAAGCCTCGGTTGCACCTCCTAAGCTGATGACAGCAGGGGTTGAAGGTCGGTCTACAGTTTGATTTTTTTGTAGGGGCAATCCTTCTGTGGTTGCCCCCTCATGGTTTGGGGCAGGCACGGGGGCACTGCCCCTAAAGATGACCAGATCTTTGATTCGATCTGGCAAAGTCGGCGGTATCCAATCGCCGCTGAGAAGGACTAATCGCAGAGATGATGGCAGGATTTTGTCATTAGCAGCAGCATAATCCACAAGTATCTGCATCAATGGCGGTGCTGAGTCCCAGAGGGTGACTTGTGTTTGCGTCATCAGATCGAGCCAGTCAGCCGGGTCTGGCGTTGCGCTCGCTTTGGGGATAACAACGGTTCCTCCGGCAGCTAGCAAGCCGAAAATGTCATATACAGATAGGTCGAAACTTAGGGAAGAAACAGCTAAGACGCGATCGCCACTTCCCACTTCAAAGCGGTGGTTAATATCGACGAGTGTGTTAACTGCACCGCCATGCTCGATCGCTACTCCCTTGGGTTGACCAGTAGAGCCGGATGTGTAAATCACATAAGCTAAATTATCTGCTCTCACATCTGTTTCAGGGTTTTCATCGCTGAAGCGATCGACTGTTTCTGAATTCCCATCCAAATAGATGACACGCGCTTGGTGTTCGGGTAGAGACTCGACTAAGTGTTGTTGTGTAAGCAATACAGGCGTCTGCGAATGTTCCAACATGAACGCCAGTCTGTTTTGCGGATAGTGCGGATCTAGCGGTACATAAGCTCCGCCAGCTTTGAGAATACCCAGCAGACCTACCACCATCTCTAAAGAGCGCTCCACGCAGGCAGCAACCAGTACCTCTGGCCCCACACCAAGAGTCTTCAGATAATGGGCCAACTGGTTGGCTTGGGAGTTTAACTCCTGATAAGTTAGCTGCTTCCCTTCAAAGATTACCGCAATAGCTTCAGGCGATCGCTCTACTTGCAACTCAAATAGCTGGTGAATGCAAGTATCTTGGAAATTACCTAGCATTTTATTCTTCCTTAGATAGGGAAATACTGAGTTTTTTTGAGTTTTTTGCTCCGTTGCCATCCGAGTTGCGGAGTTAATAGCAGACCATAACCAAAAGGCTTAAATTATTTAAATACATTGGTACTCAGATGGGGTTATAGGGCCTAGCACCACCCAATAAAGCTAAGCTCGGTAAACTTTGCCTGCGATCGCCTAATCACTTTATGATATATGTTAATCGCGGTATTTCTGCGATCGCGGTCACTATTTTATCTACATTTAGGTACGTAGTTGGGCTTTAGCCCCAAAGAGCGCTGAAGCGCAACTACGTACATTTGAATCAACCCTTAAGTCAGGTACGTAGTTGGGCTTTAGCCCCCCCCAAGCGCTCTGTTCCCTGCTTGAGAGGAATCTCCATCACGAACTCTGCTCCCTCTCCCGGCGCGGAAATACAAGTCAGCCTACCATGATGTTTCTCTACTACAATTTGGTAGCTAATAGCTAACCCCAAACCCGTGCCTGATCCCACAGGTTTCGTAGTAAAGAAAGGGTCAAAAACCTTCTCCCTTACTTCCTCGGTCATCCCCGCTCCATTGTCAGCAATCCGAATCTCTACTTGGTTACTATTTATAACACTGGTGCGAATACGAACTTGTGATTTTTTATTGGGGATTGATCCTAGAGGAGAACCGATTAATGATTCCTCTATAGCATCAATCGCATTAGTGAGTATATTGATAAATACTTGGTTCAGGAAGCCGGCGTAACATTCTATTTTAGGGAGCTGACCATACTCTTTAATAATTTCAATCCCCGGATGGTCTTGCTTAGCTTTTAGCTGATTTTGCAACAGTAGCAGAGTGCTCTCGATCCCTTCATGGATATCTACTGGTTTCATTACCGCCTCATCCAATCGCGAGAAATTCCGCAGTGACAAGACAATCTGGCGGATGCGTTCTGCCCCTTGCTGCATCGAATCAAGCAGTCTAGGAAAATCGGAAGTTAAGAATTCCAGATCGATGTTTTCTGCAAATTTCTGAATTTCAGGAGTTGGATTAGGCAATTGCTCCTGATAGAGATTTAGCAACCCCAGCAAGTCATGAAAATAGTCGTTAGCAGGGGTAAGATTGCCGTATATAAAGTTAATTGGATTGTTAATTTCGTGAGCGATACCAGCAACCATTTGCCCCAAACTTGACATTTTTTCAGTTTGAATTAGCTGAGTCTGTGTTGCTTGCAATTCTTTTAGGGTGCGTTCAAGTTGAAGTGCTTGTTCTCTAAGGAGGCTATTTTTTTCTTTTAGCTGCAGAGTCCTATCTTCTACTTTTTGTTCAAGCGTTTGGTTGTAATTCTCTAATTGTTCATTAGCTGTTTTCAAGTTTTGAGTTGCGGTATCCAATTTCCCATAAAGCATCGCATTTTTAAGAGATATAGCTATTTGTGAAGAAAGTATTTTTAATACTTCCAGCCTCTGCGTTGTAAAGGCACCAGTTGTTATATTATTTTCTAAATAAAGAATACCAATGAGCTTGCCTTGATTAATAATAGGCATAGATAATATTGACTTAGGTTTTGTTTTTAGGATGTAAGGATCATTTATAAATCTTTGTGACACTGCTGCCTCATTTAAAACTACATTTTCTTTAGCTATGCCTACATAATTAATTATAGTAAGGGGCAGATTTTCACTGTTTTCGACGGGTAATTCTGAATACGATACAACCACATCTCTATCCACAACACCTGTAGCTTGTATCACCAACTTTCCATCTTTTTCTAAGAGCAGGCACCCTGTTGTAGCTCCCGCATTTTCCATCACAATTTTAAGTAACTTATCTAGCAACTTATCAAGAACTATTTCTTCAGCCAATGCCAAAGATGCTTTGTTCACAGTGGACAAATCCAAAACCGCCGAATTTCCTCCCGTGGTCGATGTTGTCGTTGTCCTATTAATCTCTAGGCCTATGGATTCTCGCATCAGCATCTCGGAAAATACCCAAGGATATCTAGATTCTAAATCTTTAACTTTAGCTTTAGCTCCCCAACGAATATATCCGTAATAAGCCTGTGTTAGATAAATTTGAGCAAATTTGTCTCTGCCGAGGGAGAAATAAAACTCGGCTGCTAGTTCCGATGCTAATGCTTCTTCCTGAATATATCCCTGTCCTTTGGCTCCCATTATAGCTCGGTCATAATATTCCATTGCTTCTAAAATTTGTCCTAAAACACGAGCTTTTTCAGCCTCCACAATCTCATACTTATGCTGGAAGTTAGACGAGGCAGAGTCTGCCCATTGTCGCATTTTTTGCTGATTCTTCTCTACAATATCTAGATATTGTTTTTGCTCAGAGCTTGAAGCGTTGGAATACTGAGCAAGGAGAGCCAGCGAATAATAGAAGTTGTGAGTAGCAGAAACTACCATACTCATCACACTTATTGCGTGTTCTTCTGCTAAACTGGCGTTGGCAACAGCTTCATGAGGTTCTTTAAACAAATAAAATAGAATCGTCTTGGCGAAATAGGTAAAAAACAACAAAATTCGATTATTAGTTTCAATAAAAATAGGTAATATTTGTGTTTCATTAAAACTCTCGCCAATCAATTGACATTTATCTTCAGCTTCGTTTTGAAGATTTAACGTCAGTTGGTGAAATATTTTAATGTAATAGATAGAATAGTCTTGTTTTAGTTTTAGTGCTAAATCAAGATATTGCCTTTGTTCCTGCTCTACAATGTCTAATCGCTCCCCTGTCAAAAACAGGTTAGTGCAATAAATAGTAGCGTTATAGCCAACATATTCTATATCTCCTGTTTCCAGTCCACTTTGAAACCCGTCCTGTAGTGATGTTAATGTGTCCTTAAGATGTACCTTCCAAGGTCTTATCACACCATGAAATAAATTGCACACTTTACATTGAAGTTCTCTAGCGTTAAATTTATCCAATATCTTTAAAGCTAGTTGACCAGAATGGTATCCAGCATCTATGTTTCCGGTCATCGAATATATAAAAATACCATAAAAAGCATACACAAAAGCGGCCTGTGATGAATGACCGTGTGCAACACAAAGTTTCGTTTGGGTAAGTACAAGCCGGGGTACAATATCTGGCTTGACTGTGTAAGCAGGAGAAATAACGCTCATCAGTATGCGTAAGGCTGCTAATTGATACGGATCGGTCATTTCTGGGATGTTTTCTAAATCTGTCAGAGAAGGCAATTCAACCGCAAAACCACTGTCACCCGCTTCATTTGACAAGGAGACACCCAGCATATCCAGCACTTGCAGCCCAGTATCAATGGCTTTTAGCATTTGATTCTGAGCCATATAAAATTGGATTTGTAGCTCGTAGACCTTCACTCTTTCGAGCAGAGTGTTAGCTTGTTGCAGAACAACTTCAGCAAGAGTTGCTGACCTTTCGTAGTTGGTATTGAGGTATTCCGCCTCCACCGCTTCTACATAGAGTCCCAACGTCAGGTCATAGTTACTCTGCCAACTGTTTTCTGCTAATAGTTCTAACCCTACTTTTAGTAGCGTGACAGCCGCTTCATAAGCTGTCGCTGCTTTGGCTTTTCGACCAGCTATTAAATTTAATTGAGCAAGTTGGTATTTTTCTTTTTGCTCGGTAATGAATTCTACTCCCACATTTAGCTGATTAACTATATCAAAAACATTTTCTTCTAAGTCGTTTTGATTTGTATTCTGTAATAGTAGTTGACCAATTTTGAGGTGGGTAGCTTTTTGCTGCTCAGAAGGAATCAGAGAATAAGCCGCTTGCTGCACACGGTCATGCAAAAATTTGTAGGATACTTTGTAAGTATTAATTTCTGATTGAGTTCCGTGACCACTCCCCATTACCCATGACTCATTACCATTGAATAGTAAAGGAAGTTTAGAGGCACTTTCTCCGATGGGTAAAATTAGACCTGCCTGAAGTCCATCCCATAAAGCAGATGCGGTTTTTGATGTAGATTTTTCACTCACTATTGCCAAAACCTCTAAATTAAATCGGTTGCCAATACAAGCTGCTAACTTTAAAACTTTTTGGGTTTCCGGAGGCAGTTTTTGAATGTTTCTGGCTATGAGTTCGACGACATTAAAATCAGCGATCGCCACACTTTGAATTTGCCCCATATCCCACTGCCATCTGCCCATTCTGAAGTCAAATGTCAGCAGTTTCTCAGTGTAAAGAGATGTGAGCAGTTGAGTAATAAAAAAGGGATTTCCTTGAGTTTTATTAAAAACTAACTCAGCTAATAACTTACACTTTTCTCTTTCAGTGTTCTTGTTTTTACCAACCCCACTTTCTCCCTCAATTTCTCCGTGGTGTTCAGCAAAACAAGCAAGAGAGGGAACTGCTGCTGAGCAGTTGTCACCCAAAGTGTCAGCAACTAATTGATTGACTGTACTAAGTGTCAACGGTTGGAGGACAATATTATTTATTATTGACCCGCATGAATAAATACTATCTAATGTCTGCCTTAACGGATGAGTTGGGCTGACTTCGTTATCTCGATAGGCTCCAATCACCAATAAATATTGGCTATCTCGGTCAGTAAGTAGCACATGAATCAATTTCAAAGAAGCTGAATCTGCCCACTGTAAATCATCTAAAAATAAAACTAGCGGATGTGCTTTTTGGGTAAAAATATGAATGAATTGTTTAAAGGCAAGATTGAAACGGTTTTGCGATTCACTTGCCCCTAATTGAGAAACTTCAGGTTGCTCACCAACGATCAACTCCAATTCGGGAATAACGTCAATTATAACTCTAGTATTTAGCCCTAAAGCATTTAAAATATTCTGTTTCCAACATTTAATTGTTTCAGAACTTTCTGTTAATAATTGCCGAATTAGTTCTTCAAAAGCTTGAATTAAAGCTGCATAGGGAATATTTCGTTTAAATTGGTCAAACTTGCCTGCGATAAAATAACCCCTTGCTCCGACAATGGGTTTGTGGATTTCATAAACTAAGCAAGATTTACCTATTCCTGAGTAACCGGAAACTAGCATTATCTCGGCTGTTCCAGCACTAACTCTGTCAAAAGCATCCATTAAAGTGGCTACTTGTGTTTCTCGTCCGTACAGTTTTTGTGGGATCAGAAATTGACCTGACTTATCACGCTCACCCGGAATGAAGTTACAATTTTGACCAGTTTGTTCTAATTGATTTAGACATTGTTCTAGATCCGCTTTGAGACCATAAGCACTTTGATATCTATCTTCAGCATTTTTGGCTAATAATTTCATTACAATGTCACAAATTGATTTGATAATCTCACCATTTTGAATTTTGGATGTGGGATTATCTCTCGTAATTTCTCCTCGGCTATTTTGCTCTTTTGCCCATATAATTTCCCAGAGCGGGACAGGCTGTTTAGCAATGTGGCAGTGAACTAATTCCATCGCATCTGTAGCCTTAAAGGGCACTTCACCGCCCAGGATTTCATAGAAAGTGATACCTAAAGAGTAGAAGTCGGTGCGGTAGTCAATTGAGCGATTCATCCGCCCTGTTTGCTCTGGCGATATATAGGCGAGTGTGCCTTCTAGTAAAGTAGGATGGCTGAGTATTTGGGTTTCTCTAGACAACCGCGTGGCAATGCTAAAGTCAGTAATTTTTACTTCTAGCGTAGCAGGAGTGATGATAATATTTGTGGGCTTAATATCTTTATGAATAATTTTGTTGTCATGCAACTTACCCAGAGTATTTGCTAACTGAATAGCAATTTCCAAAAACTCTCTGAGTTCAAGTGGGCGACCATTCAAAAAGTTTTTGAGGGATTCTCCTCTTGAATCTTCCAATATCAGCGCTAGACCATTACGATGATTTTCCAATCCATAGGGCTTGACAATACCTTCTAAATTGAGATGTCGGGAGATTTCATATTCATGTCTCAATTGCATAATCTCTTCGAGAGTAGGATATTCGGCTCTCAAAAGCTTGATGATTACAGCAGTCTGATCTGCTCTCCTCTCTGCGCGATAAACTACTGTATTTAAACCCTCATTAAGTTTTTCTCGAAGCTGGTAATTGGCTTTGATATCCATAAGTATTGTACCTATCTTAAAACTATAGTATTTGATTTTGTGCGAAAGTAAATGTTGGGGGTATTTTCGCTAAAACTTTCATTCTTTCTCTAACATTGAAGCCTGAAAAAAAGTTTTTCGTTAATTACCTTAAAAGAAGTATTAGCTCTGGTAGAATATATGACCCTTTATATCTAAATAGGATACCACACCTCGCCCCTAAGTAGATAGAGAGAGGCAAAAAAATATAAATAGTCTGTAGGGGCAGGTTTAGCCCGTAATCATGGCTAGGAGATATTTTGCCTTTTTAAAACCGCCCCTGCCCACCTTTGGTGACAGGGATTTTCAACTGTATGAGGTACAGTAACAACAATGAGTCTACCAATTGTTGAGAGCTTTGAGAGTGAGCGAGTCGAATGCGTCCACAAGTGCTGATTCTCAGGTGTCACTACTTACGTGCAGCAACCGAACGTAGATATTCTTTAGCTTCGACTGTTCTGCTTTCAAGCTGATTTAATTCTGGAGAATAAAAAGACAGGTAAATAACTTGCTTCTCATAGGGGTTCAATCAATCAGGTTTCGGGATAGACCAGCATATTTCTCCTTAAGGTAAGTTTGGAGGCATTGCTGACAAATGTGGATCGCAGGAGCAATCCCGGCAAGTGAAATACGTTCTAAGAACAATCGGGAGCATTTCAAGGAAACCAGCCAAGCTAGAAATTGAAGTTTTGAGCCAGGAGGCAGAAGGAAGGAGCCAAAAGAAGTGTTTTTACAAATATGAGATGCTCCCCAACAATCGATCAATTAGTTCTCGTGCCTGCTGGTAAATCATTTGATCAACGCGGAGGTTCAATGAATTGCCGATCCTGGCTGTTTTATTCTGCGTAGAGGCTGCCCCCCGTGACTGCCCCAATTTCACCAAATACCTAACAAATCGTGGATGGGTCGGATCGGCATTCTTGGCACGACCAGAGTCAAAACGATGATTTCCCTGAGAATGAAATCGCCCTGATTGCCGATCGCACTTAACGCACTTTAACCCTTATTTACTGTTGTGAATGCGACCGTTTTTGACTGTCTGGCAAAAAGAACAGTTAGGACAAAGAGGCATAGTCAGGGATAGATTAGCAACAACTACTGCTAATCTAGCATTATTACTTCTAGGGCACTACCGGAAAAACCTTGTTTTTTTCCTAATCGCTAGAAAATCAAATCAGTGCCATGTGCTATTTTTTACATCACTACTATGTATCATTACTTCTTTAGCACTACTAAGGTAGTTTATAACTGCTCGATCGCATAATCAACTCACCTTGACGCGGATCGCGGCTGAAGATAAAAGCTCCTTCTTGAGTTTCGCCGCTTGACAAAAAATCAATTTGTTGGTCGCCGGATTCTACAACTTCACCGTTGACGCGCAATTCGGCAATAATTTGCACGGACTCTGCCGTTTCGCCGCCAGTATTAGTTACTGCAAACGGCACGTAAAATTGCCCAGGAGTTTCGCGAATTGGACTGTTGCGAGTGAGAGAAATAACTGGAGGTTCCTGCTTTTTAGTCACCCAGTTGTAGAGTACGAGCCCGGTGAGGGTAAAAAGGATCAAGCAGGCGATCGCAAATGTCGCCCATTCAGCAGGAGTTCTTTTTTGTTGCTGTTCTTTATTATTTTCACTCATACCGCCAACCTCCCCGCTGCGCCGCCAATTGTCGCCGGCAATCCCAATACTAACGTATAGCTCAACCAAATCGACCACGGGTCGTCAAAACTGAGTTTTTGGAAGAAAAACATCATAAATGCAGAAGCCGCCAGCGACACTAGATACGCCATGACAGTTTCGCTGAGGGGACGCTGAAAAATCCCTTGCTGCTGCTGCCGTTTTGCTTGATAAGTAAAGCCTGCTACAAATACAATACCGTAGGAAATTAGCAGCGAAGCGGCGATAATTGCTAATTGCCAAGGCGGCGAAATACCTGCCGCTAGCATGGGAATTTCGTCAGTTGGGGCGATATTGAAAGCAATTATCATCGCGCCGATTAAAGTAGCGCCGATATCTGCTACAGTTGGATTGATGGTAGGTTCCTTTTCGCTGTCTGAGCTTTGATAGCGATCGCCACTCAAGAAACCGCTTGCTAGAGCAACTCCCAAGGCAAACGGCAGGCCTTCAAATATGATTTTCCCCAAAGTTTCTTGCAGCGGAGTCTCCGGAGTAATTTCCCTAAGCAAAAACAGGACAAAAGCGGCGCAGACAATGCCGATGGCGATCGCTTCTACGGTATCGATTGCAGCATCTAGCCAGCGGATGTCCTTAGTTTTGCGAAAACCTTCAGTGCGAGTCAGCAAGAAAACGACGATAAAAGTAGTTGCGATCGCGATCGACATTTCCGCTGGTTTAGTATACGAACCGATCCACCAAACCTCCATCGTATAAAGCAGGGGAGTACCAAACAAAAAGCCGCCTGATGCACCTCGAATTATGTCGTTTAGTTCATTTGACCACTGATTTTTACGTCTTTTTGATCTTTTCATGTTTGATTGAAAACGCGCCTCAAAAAAGGCAATCTCTAATTGGACATTTTTCAAGTTTTATCGTAGATAGCTTATGCACTCAACTTTGTGCATAAGCTATTAAAAATTTTTCTCTAGCAATTCCCACCTTAGTACAAATTGATCTCAGTTTCCCTGATTTTATTTGCTCGTGGTTAGGCATTACTAACGGAGTCTCCGTGCCATCCTAATTCTATCGCACCCTGACAATATCTTCGCGTTATCTAATAATCCGAAAACCTCACAACTGAAATGTTCTGATGACTCGTCTTTTAGAAGCATCGACAGGAAACTTTGACCTTAAATAGCAACCTCTGCTTCTACTAAAAAAGTCTCGATCGCAGGTGATTCGTTTTGCATTGTTTCTTTGCCAAATACTTCGATGTAGCAGCGAATAGCTGACTTTACATCAGCTAAGCCTTATTCATGGGTGTCACCTTCACAAACTACGACACCTTTGATATCAAGGGATAGGCTACATAACCATCGGAATGTTTTTCAATGATGATTCTAAATTGTTTCATCTTCGCCTCTTTATTTTTAAACTAACTTAATTCACCACACCCGCGCGATCGCATAAGCATCAAAAATAGCATCAACGCTCAAAACGGGTATCTGTTCTGCCATAGATTGTGCAATTATCAGCCTGTCAAATGGGTCACGGTGATGCAAAGGCAGTGAAGCCACAACCTCAATGTGGTCGAAAGTTATTTCCAGTAT
Source organism: Microcoleus sp. K5-D4 (assembly GCF_036704575.1). Lineage (NCBI taxonomy): Bacteria > Bacillati > Cyanobacteriota > Cyanophyceae > Oscillatoriales > Microcoleaceae > Microcoleus > Microcoleus sp. K5-D4. The sequence goes on along the minus strand of NZ_JAUBSD010000075.1, from coordinate 14,619 downwards.
ATCAATTCTATTAACTGCGATCTGCTGCTTGATAAACTTCATAAAAGGCATACTAAAAGTTAGCCTACCTATACTATATTTTATCGCCATTTCCCAGACGCTAGCTGTACTGAGGAGAATATCGTTCTCTCCGTTGTCAATTAGCGATCGCCCTGTTGCGGTGAGTATTGAACTGTCGGTTGTATACCAAATAAAGGCATGAGTTTCCAACAACAACCTCATTCCATGTACTCCTTAAACTCTTCTAGCGGTTCGTCAAAATCATCGGACATCCAAACCATTCCTTTGGCACTTCCTGCTTGCCGATTGGGTTTAGCTTGTTTGGGAATTACGTAAGGATTCAGGTCACTGAACTCCTTGCTGGGCAAAGACTTTAGATATGGAGCTTGATACTAAATCAATCTCTATTCTCAATAAACCACGAAAAACTGTCACTTCTCCTCGTTTATTGACAATTAACCACGAAAGACAAAAACCCTTATTTTGCCCTAAAACCCTTGCCAGACAAGCGTTGGAGCCGCAAGTTTTTAGACCTGAATCCTTACGGAATTACTACCAATTTTACAACAGGCTGGTTATCTTGAGTAATCGCCACTTCTTCCCCTCTCATCGCCGCTTCGATTAATTCCAGAAGTTTTTCTTTAGCCTCAATAAGGTCTACTATATACATAACTTGTGCCTCCTTAATATCAATCTACAACATCACCTTTCTAACTCAATTAGATAAATCCTCTTCCTCCAAATCTACAGGCTGAAACTCTAAATCACCAGGCTGCAACTGAGCGGGAGTAGCCGGAATCGCCGCAATTATTGCATCGATTACCTTCGCCACCGGAATAATCTCCATCCCCAAATCTGGCACCGGTTGATTCTTAGGAATAATCGCCCTTTTGAAACCCAATTTCGCCGCCTCCCTCAGCCGCAACTCTAATTGGGAAACCGGCCGCACCTGTCCCCCCAAACCCACTTCCCCAAGCAAAACAGTGCGCGCATCAACCACCCGATCGCGAAAACTGGCCACAACGGCGATCGCAACTGCCAAATCCGCCGCCGGTTCGTCCACCTTCAACCCGCCCACCGTCGCCAAAATCACATCTAATTTAGATAAAGGAATCCCCACCCTTTTCTCTAAAACAGCTAAAATTTGCTGCAATCTAGCATTATCCACACCAGTAGTAGTGCGGCGCGGCGAACCAAAACTCGCAGGGCTGACTAATGCCTGAATTTCCACTAAAATCGGTCGAGTTCCTTCGCAAGTAACAGTCGTCGAAGTACCGGGAGAAAATTCATCTCTATTCCCTAAAAACAACTCCGACGGATTATCTACTTCTCGCAAACCGTTGGCTACCATTTCAAAAACACCGATTTCATGAGTAGCGCCAAAACGGTTTTTCATCGATCGCAAAAGTCGATGAGAAGCAAAGCGATCGCCCTCAAAATACAGTACAGTATCTACCAAATGTTCCAAAACCCTCGGCCCGGCCAAAGCTCCATCTTTCGTAACGTGACCGACAATAAATAAAGTAATATTTTCCCTTTTCGCAACCTGCATCAAAGCAGATGTACATTCCCGCACCTGAGCCACCGAACCCGGAGCCGATGTTAAACTAGCAAAATAAATAGTTTGGATGCTGTCAATCACCGCTACATTCGGTTTCAGCGCTTCCAACTCCCGCAAAACAACTTCTAAATCCGTCTCTGGAAGCAAATAGAAATTCTCCGCTGAATTGTCCTCCGAATCCTTTTTAGCTTCCCCGTTACTGCCAGATTTATGCCCGCCGTTGCTTGACAATTCAACCGGATTAGCCACGCCCAAACGCTGCGATCGCAACTTCACCTGCTGGCCGGACTCCTCCGCACTGACATACAGTATCCGATCCTTGCGGGACAACATATTCGCCACCTGCAACAGCAGCGTCGATTTCCCGATTCCCGGTTCCCCCCCAATCAACACCAGCGAGCCCGGAACAATCCCGCCTCCCAAAACTCGATCGAGCTCCCCGTAACCAGAAGGCCAGCGAGACTGAGTTTGGTCGGAAATCTGCGATAATCTGAAAGATACCCTTGGTTGACCCTTCGACTTATCAGGGGGCGAACCGCCCACTGTCTTAGTTGTCACCCCTGTTAAACCCGCCCGCGACACAGCAGCAGTAGGTTGTTCTAACTGCTCGTCAAAAGAATCCCACTTCTGACAGCTAGGACACCTGCCAAAATATTGTGGTGAATCATACCCGCATTCCCGACAAATATATTGTATTCGAGGCTTAGGCATTGTTTACCAAAAAGATGGGTCTAAAGCCCCGCTCTTCAGGGCTACTTGTTAATCCATAGTAGCATCTCAAGCCATTCTTATATTAGGTATGCTACTATAAGAATAGGAGGAAATACCATGCTAGTTCTTGAGTTCAAAGCCTACGGCAAAGCGCTTCAGTTCGTTGCAGTAGACGAGGCGATTAGGATAACTCAGTTTATTCGGAACAAATCGCTCAGGCTGTGGATGGATGGCAACGCTAAGTCTTGGTTAGAGATGTCTCGGAACTGTGCTGTTCTGGCAAAAGAGTTTGACTTTGCAAATAGATTAAATTCTATGGCAAGGCAGGCTAGTGCAGAACGGGCATGGGCTGCAATAACTCGGTTCTACGAAAATTGCCAGAAAAAGACTCTCAAGAAAAAAGGTTTCCCTAAATTCCAAAAAAATTGTCGCTCTGTAGAATACAAAACCTCTGGCTGGAAACTGGCAGAAGACCGAAAATCAATCACCTTCACCGATAAATGTGGGATAGGTAAACTCAAGCTGAAAGGGACTCGCACTCTGCTGTTCTATAGCTTAGATCAAGTAAAACGGGTTCGACTGGTGAAGAGAGCTGATGGTGTCTATGTTCAGTTTAGTATTTCCGTAGACCGCTCTGAATCTATCCCCGCAACGGGTAATGCTATAGGGTTAGATGTGGGTTTGAAGGAATTCTATACCGATTCAAACGGTGAAACAGCAATCAATCCCCGATTCTTCCGCACAGGTGAATTGAGATTAAAGAAGGCCCAAAAGCGCTTATCAAAGCGGGTTAAGGGCTCAAACAATCGTCGCAAAGCACGGGTGGTTCTGGGTAAGAGGCATCTCAAAATAAGTAGGCAACGTAAAGACCATGCTGTCAAGTTAGCGCGGTGCGTAATCACATCAAACGATGTAGTGGTCTATGAAGATTTGAGAGTGCGAAATATGGCAAAGAATCACTGCCTTGCAAAATCGATTAACGACGCATCTTGGTATCAGTTCCGTATTTGGCTGGAATATTTCGGCAAGGTGTTTGGGAAAATCACGATTGCCGTAAATCCAGCTTATACGAGCCTTGAATGCTCTAGCTGTGGGACAGTGGTGAAAAAGACTCTATCCACCCGTACCCATGCTTGTCAGTGTGGATGCGTCCTAGATAGAGACCACAATGCAGCTAGAAATATCCTGAGTCGAGGATTAAGTACGGCGGGGCACGTCGGAACTTTTGGACGAGTCCAATAAACGTTTGGGGAGTTGAGACCGCTACTGAGGTTGGTGCAAACCTATCTCAGCAAGTCACGACGCGGAACCAAGAATCCCTGCGCCTTGAGACCGGGGAGTGTCAATATGATAAATAGTCACCCTAACATTTAGAAAAGTTTGAGTTAAAGCAATTATCAAGCTTTCAGACCGAGCCCCACACATGATTCAATTGGTGTCTTCTATGATAGGGTACAAAAAATTAACACTATCTGAAATGTAACTTAAGGAGTGCTCGGTAACTTGGAAAACCATAAAGAAAAAATTCTGGTAGTCGATGACGAAGCCAGTATCCGCCGCATTCTGGAGACTCGCCTTTCCATGATTGGCTACGATGTCGTCACCGCTGCTGACGGCGAAGAAGCTCTCGAAACATTTCGCAACACCGAACCCGACTTAGTGGTTTTGGACGTGATGATGCCGAAGCTAGACGGTTACGGCGTCTGTCAGGAGTTGCGTAAAGAGTCAGACGTGCCTATCATCATGCTAACTGCTTTGGGAGACGTAGCCGATCGCATCACCGGTTTAGAATTGGGCGCCGACGATTACGTCGTCAAACCTTTCTCTCCCAAAGAACTCGAAGCCCGCATCCGTTCGGTACTGCGGAGGGTTGACAAAAACGGAGCATCGGGGATTCCCAGCTCCGGAGTCATCCACGTCACCAATATTAGGATTGACACCAACAAGCGCCAAGTTTACAAAGGCGACGAACGAATTCGGCTCACGGGCATGGAATTTAGCTTGTTAGAACTGCTTGTCAGCCGTTCTGGAGAGCCTTTTTCGCGATCGGAAATTTTGCAGGAAGTTTGGGGATACACGCCAGAACGCCACGTAGACACCCGCGTAGTGGATGTTCACATCTCGCGGCTGAGGGCAAAGTTGGAAGACGACCCCAGCAATCCCGAACTAATTCTCACCGCCCGTGGCACCGGCTATCTCTTCCAGCGAATTGTCGAAATTGGAGAAGTAGGATAAAGTCAGTTGGCAGTTGGCAGTTGGCAGTTGGCATTAGTTAAATTACCAACTACCAATTACCAATGACTAATGACTAATGACTAATGACTAATGACTAAATCTGATCCTAATAAAGTTTTGCGGCAATTGCCCTTAGTTGCAGGAGGATTAGCAGGTACGCTGCTAATGGTAAACCGCTTGCTGACAGAGCAAATCACAGATTCTCAAGCTCGATCGGACGCTTTGGGAGTAATTATCAGCGCTCTGCTGATTTTAACAGGTTTGCTGTGGCAGCAGGTGCAAGCGCGATCGCCCGATTCGGTAAAACTTATCGGCGAAGAAGGTTTTGAATTTGCGCCGGATTTGCCGGAGGCCGTGAAAATAGAATTAGCCTGGGCGTCGCGTTTGCTGTTGACAAATACCGCCACAAGGTCGATCGTAATTGTGTATCAGGGAAAAGTCCTATTGCGGCGTGGCATTTTAGGCATCAATCCCGAAGTCAAACCAGGGCCGATATTGCAGCGAGTGCTCGACAAAAATAAACCTGTTTATTTAGTAAATCTCAATATTTATCCCGGGCGAATTGAATTTGACTATTTGCCAGAAAATACTCAAGGAGTCATCTGTCAGCCCATCGGCAGCCAAGGCGTTTTAATTTTAGGTGCTAACGCCCCCCGCAGCTACACCAAACAAGATGAAAACTGGGTTGAAGGCATTGCCGACAAACTAGAAAATACCATCAATCGATTTGAGATTTGAGATTTGAGATTTTGGATTGTCGATTGTGGATTTGAGATTTGAGATTTGAGATTGTGGATTGTGGATTTGAGATTCTGGACTGTGGATTTGAGAATTGAGATTGTGGATTGTGGATTTGAGATTTGAGATTGTGGATTTCACAATGCCAGCCCTGTCAAGGTGCGATCCTCTTCGAGGGCTGCGCTAACGACCGATTTGCCTCATTCTCGGTGTTAGCTATCGGCAATAAACAAGATTTATTACCGATATCTTTTGAAAAGAAGAAGAGCCAGCGCTCCCCCCAACGAAATTTCCCGGGTTTGAGGGTCTTCTTAACCACTAAGACGCGGGCTGCGTGTACAGGGCGCACCTTAGTCCTCAACAAGAATCTCCGGGTGCGCTAGGCGCACCTTACTAGCTCACAAATCGCAACTCAAAACTCAAAACTACTCGCGAGCCCAGTCAGTACCGCGCCACAGCGTAAAAAACAAAACACTAGAAATCAGCGCGCCCAGCAGCCACTTAACAGCATTTTTAAATAACCCCACACGCTGACTTTGCTGAACCGCAGCACTTTGCGTCTGTAACCGTTCCTTAGCCGGAGTAATTCTCGAAAGAATTTGCTCTTTCAATTGCTGTGGGTTTTGCGTATCCGCTTGTACCCCCAAACGAGTAAGTTCCCCCGCCAAATTCCTTAAATCTTCAGGACTACCCTTATTGAGCCGTTCTTCCACCTGCTGCAACTGAGCTAATTGTTGGTTTGCTTGAGTAGTAATTTGCTGGTTGTTTTGGTTATTGACGTAGATAGTGCCAAAAATTCCCAAAGGCAGCATCAACAGAAAAACCAGACCTAGCAGCAGACAAACCCAAGACAAAACCTTCAAAAAAACGTCTTCCAAACCTCTGCGGTCGTACCCTTCGCCAAAAAATATCAGCGCCATTGCCAGTAAAGGAACGGGTACCCGTTCCACTATAGCCCCAATTGTTTGCAATTCCCAGAGGCGATTGCCAAAATTTGCTGGTATAAGAACTGCAATTGTATCTAATACAGACAAAATTAATAGACCGTAGCCAATCCAACGCAGTCTGTAGATAGAAAAACCTTGTTCGCCTTGTAAGTCATTCATAAAATAATCAGAGTTGTTGTTAAGAAAAATCTGTCTTGACGCCGCCCAAGAACGGATACAAGCCCCCGACAACAGTCGTGGAGAGTCAAAAATTTTAGACTCTTGTTCCAGCTTCCAGATTCACCTGTGGAGTAAATATAAAAGCTAAAAGCTAAAAGCTAAAATCGACTGAATCGAGTCAAGGCTCGGGGAATCGCGGCTGCCACCACTCATACCAAGAAACCCAAGCATTCTCTAGAATTTTTTTGGCATCTTCTGGAGTTGTTTTATCCAAAGGCACAGACATCTGAGTCCACAAACAGCGCCGGTCTTGAATATTTCCCCTACCCAACAACCAAAACAGAATACGGTTGGGCTGCCAATCGCGAGTATTTCGATTATATCTAAACTGTTGGGAAGTTACTGTAGGACTGCCATGAGGATTGATACACGAACTCAAATACAGTCGATTTTGCTGTTGCACAATTCCGTGAAACCCCGCGCCTTGAGTGTTTACTAATGCTAGTTTACCAGGATACGACTTGAGAATAGTATGTCCCCTCATCATACCTTCCACATCCCCAATGGTGTTTACGGCATAGCGCATCTCTATGTCTAGAGCCATGCTATTTTTTTGATATTCATATTTCCTGGCAGCTTTGAATTCTGAATTTTCCTTAATTTTCAGAAGCGCGCTCTTGTTGAGTTTCCACTCGGCTAGAGGCACCGACTCGGGAAACTCAAAAGGGGTTGCCACATTCTTGCCGTCCGATGGATAGAAAACCAATTTTCCGGCAACCAACAAAACGCCTCCAAAAGTAACAGCCAACAGGGAAATCCTAAGTGGTTTCCAAGAGATAATAGCCATTAGCAATTCTGTCCTTCCTGATTTGGGGGTTGGTCTTTCAAAATTGCAAACCAGCAGAATAAACCGAAAATAAATACAGCAATCATAGAAAATATTACCGAACCATTTCCTTCGTGCCAGTATTTAAATGCTTCTGGTTGAGATAGCGATACCAGCACGGCCAGGAGACCAACTCGCGCGGCATTCACTACAAATGCAGTAATTATTGCCACGAATGGCAATACCATTTTCTGACCCGTAGTGGTAGGAAACATCAGTAAGAAAACCAGAGCTAGTCCTAACAATTGTAGCATCGCATTCACCCCGGAACAGCCGTGATTCACTTCCACGCTGCCCTTTTCCAGGATTAGAAAAACCCCTTTTTGCACCACTTCAAATCCTAGATAGTGGAGGAGGAAAGCTGAAAATTTAGCTGTTAGTTTGGGGACATCAACGAATACTCCGATCAATCCGGGAGGAATAGCTGTATACGCAAGAATTAGAAGTTCCTGCCAATATTGTTTCAGTCCTTTTGTGCCGGAAGCCAGCAATGCGAGACTAATTGCAGACAAAAAAGGCGTTGCTCTGATAAAAAAGTCGTATCCAGATATCGACGAGCTTTTGAGCAATATTAAAGCAATTAACGATGTCCCAAAGAAGCTGGCGAAAACTCCGCTTTCAAAAGTTAAGGATTCGTGCCTTTCCCAAATGAGAAATGCTACGACTCCCCAAAACAGTAACATTGTACCGAACAGGTCAGTGTCGTTGGTTCTGGAAGTCAGAGTTAGGTGTAAGGCTATCAAACCGGAGGCGATGCCTAACAGCCAGTATTTAGGTTCTTGGACGTGCTTGAGCCAGTTTATTTCGGTCATTGGTGCTTTTTGTTTTTCCTAAAAGCTTCTAAAATGCTTAATCTTGTAACTATATTAAAATTATCAGCTACAAACACTTAAATTTATGCGTTTCAGATGATTTTTAACTAAATCTTCACAATGATTGACAAGGGCGAATGTGTGTGATACTTACCTCCACCTAATTAAATCTGAAGTTAGGCGCAAAGATTAAAGAAAACAGGTTTTTTAACTGTGATCGATCGCACTCAACTAAATATTTTCCTTTCTCTAACCCGGTTTCTGCGCCGGGAGTTTAAATGTAAAGCTTGAAGGCAAGACATAAACCTTTCTGGACGCACTCTTGAGCGGGAAAACCAGTTTTTTACTGGTTCTGGTTTTTGGTAGCCCGTGCGTCCAGGAGTAGATTAGTTAGAGTAGACTTTCCGGTAGTAAGTTTGATATTCCTCAGAAAGCAGGGGTTCCCACCAATCCCGATGGGCTAAGTACCATTCTACAGTCTGCCGCAAACCTTCTTCAACTGTTACTGAGGGAGTCCAACCTAACTCTGTTTTAATTTTGGTGGCATCAATAGCATAACGCCGATCGTGTCCGGCTCTGTCTTTGACAAATGTGATCAATTGTTCGCAAGGACGGGCGGGTAAATCCTCAGCTAATTCGTCCATTAGCTGACACAGCATTTTTACTAAATCGAGATTTTTGACCTCGTTGTTGCCGCCAACATTGTAGGTTTCCCCAGGCTGACCACGGTGAATAACAGCATCTAAAGCGCGGCAGTGGTCGAGAACGTAAAGCCAATCTCGCACGTTTTGACCGTCGCCGTATACTGGCAGCGGTTTGCCCAATAGCATATTGATGCACATTAATGGAATGAGCTTTTCTGGGAAGTGATAGGGGCCGTAATTGTTGGAACAGTTGGTGATAATTGTCGGGACGCCGTAGGTGTGGAAATAGGCGCGGGCGAGGTGGTCGCTGCCAGCTTTGGAGGCTGAGTAGGGACTGTTGGGCGAGTAGGCAGTTGTTTCTGTGAAGGCTGGGTCATCGGGGCCGAGACTGCCGTAAACTTCGTCGGTAGAAACGTGGAGGAAGCGCATTTGTGCTTTGAGAGATGCCTCATCAATTGCTTCTAAATGCTTGCGGAAGGCTTCTAACAGTGTGAAGGTTCCGACAACGTTTGTTTGAACAAAGGCGGCAGGCCCGATAATTGACCTGTCAACGTGGGATTCTGCGGCAAAGTGGGCGACTGTGGTGATGTTTTCTTCTTTGAGCAAGGTATCGACTAAGGTACGATCGCAAATATCCCCCTGCACAAACCGAAAATTTTCGCCTCCTTCCAAAGTTGCCAGGGTTTGTCGGTTTCCGGCGTAGGTTAAAGCGTCCAGTACCACTACTCGATCGCCCGGATAGCTGCTGCACCAGTGATGCACAAAATTCGAGCCGATAAATCCAGCCCCGCCCGTCACCAACAATCGGCGAGGGAATCGCTCAATGCCTTGATTCGCGTTGTCTGTCATAAAAATAAGAGTTATTCCAATAACTAAGCCTTTACAAAAGTAGCCTTAAAAGTAGTTTGTCACCAACTGTTTGCCAGTCTGTAACTAAATTTTCTACTGTCTCACCTCAGATTTTCTAATTTGGGCGCGATCAAAGTATTGGTTCACAAAACTTGAAATTCTACCGATCGGTTAGTTAAAACGCTTACACAGTAAGGATTTCATATATTTAAGCGGGCAATTTTAAATTTGAATGGCGTGAGGCTATAGCTGACTTTTGCGATCGATCCGCGATATGGGCGGCGCACAGAGTTGATACATTTGTAAAGAGCTGTTACCATTAATTTTTTAATTATCCTTTACAATCTCCAGAGCACCATGAAGAAGTTTCAAGTGTTAGCTGGCATTGCTTCCGTCGTCGCGATCGCAAGCAGCATCGCCATAGGTGACGCCGCATCTGCTTTCCCCTGTTCCTACAGCAAATCTGGCGCGGCTAAATCTGGTTCTGCGACAACGATCGTAGGTTCCGGCGGCTCGGAGCGCATGAATCCCTGGAAATCCTACAAAACAGCAGCTCTCGGTTTCCTAGGTTTGGCTGGAGTTTTGGGTGGCGGAGCGGCCTACATGAGCTACCGTGCCGGCAAGCGCGCTTCTGCTGCTTGCGCTGCGATGACCGATAATTTTGAAGTTTTTGAAGAGTCGCTCGATCCGATCGCAGATGCAGGTGTTTCTGGACACATGGAAGTTCCGGCGTTGCTCGATTTGGCGGCGGCGGGTGCTGTAGCTGAGTCAGCAGATGCGGTTGCAGCCGTTCGGGAACACCCTGAAGCTCCGGGCGGCGAGCTGGACTTGCCAGTTTCACAAGTTGCTGAGTTGAGTTCTGAAATTGCGATCGAACAAGTCCAAAGCGCGATCGTCAAATAGTTATCTCAAACCAACGTATTCGCTTAGCGCACCTCCAATCTTGCAAGATTGGAGGTTTTTTGAGTTGAAATTATCTACCCCTACAATTTCTTGTCATGGCGATCGCTAAGCACTGCCAACAATAGACAGATGAATCGATAGCACACAATATCATATTCCGGCTAAGCAAACGAGCGGTGAATTAATATCAATTAAAAAAAGTCTTGCTACCATCATCAATCTCATAGCAATTATTAAAAATCGCTGCTCCCAGCCAGGACAAGGCTGTGCGGTTTTCCTACTGTAATTTAACTGTATTTGATCCGATGGAAAACTGCTATAAAATTAGATGAGTCAAAGCGAGACAGTACGCTGCCTAGGCGATCGCTAAAAATACTCTTCAGATCAATCTGAGGGTAGACGGCAAGAGTTCAAATCCCCTGCTATGGTGGGAAATATAGCCCTACAGATTACAACTATAGGTTATTATGAATGCTTGGCGCGATCGATTCAATCAATTTACAGGTAAAACTCGACTGGCAGTTTGCCGGGTGTTCGTTCACTTAACAGGCGAAGAAGTTGCACCGCTGTTAGGAGTTCTCAACCGCACCGCCAGACAAGCAATTGATGGCGATGGCGACATAGCAGTTTTAGGAGAAGGTCTTGTAGAAATTTGCAATCACCTGTTGCAGTACGACAACTACTGGCAAGCAGCCGCCAATGAAGGCGATATTTTTTGGAATGAAGGCGAAGCCGGCGATTATGTGGATGAACTTTTCACGGATTCAGCCGAGCGCTATCTCAGCGAGCCTCAATACAGTACATCTGTTTACGATAAAAATTCCCCCTTGTCTTTGCCTGTAACTAGAAATGTGGTGGTGATGCTGACAGTTGCGTATGAAGGCGAAGTTCCTGCCCTAGAAACTGACCTAGCTGACATCAGCGCGCTGAAAGTCGGTTTAAAAGCCCTGATTAATTTACATTACCAAGAAAGGCTCCGAGCTGTGCAAGTTCACTTTTCTCCCGCACAGTTGGGAGACGAACTTACCAATGACCAAGTGTTGGTCAATTTCCCGGAACTTATTCCCCTTTAATTAAGGAAGAAGGAAGAGGGAGAAATTACCAATTACCAATTACTATTTACAATTACTACAGCACATTCCCTGTATATGTAGTACACGCATTTTTCTAGTAAGTAAGGTGCGTCGCTAGGAACGATATGCAAGTTTTATCCAATAAATCGCAGCGACGAACCAGACAGATTAACACCACACAATATAGCGGCTACTGTACTTGAGAAACATGGAAGAGGCTGTATTTACTCATTACCAATTACTATTTATGATGCTGCGAAAACTGACAATTTATTTAATGGCTTTAACTTTTTTGTGGACGGCAACCGGCTGCGGTTCTCCTCGCACACAAACTTCTACAAATCCTGCAGGAAATCCGAATATTAACACAGTGCGTCCTGCACCAAATAATAACTTGAGAGAAGGTCAATATCCTGTACAGCAAGCTACCTACGACGATGCGGATGGCGAATACAGTTTGATGTTGCTGAATACTCCCCCCGGCAGTCCCCCAGTTTACCGCACTACGGATTTGCAAATGGCTCGGTTAACGGATGAAGAAATATCAGCAGGCAAGAAAAGTTATCTAAGTCTGGATAACAATCAAGCGGTTTTGCATTTGACAGAAGATTTTAAAATTGAGTACGTTCACAACGTTACTGAAACTGTCAATAACCCTCAAACAGGTCAGCCACAAACCGTAGTAGTGAGACAGCAATCTGGCTTCTGGGCGCCGTTTGCTGGGGCTATAGCCGGTCAGGCGATCGGCAGTTTGTTATTTAGACCGCAATATTATATGCCGCCAGTGTATCAGCCGGGAATTATGACAGGATATGGCGGCTATGGCAATACTTACGGCCAAGCTGTTAACCAATATCAAACTCGGTATCGAACTCCGCCTCCGGCTGTGAGAAACCGTCAAGTTTTAAGGACGACCGGCCGCTTGCGATCGCCCACCTATAACCAGCCAGTAAGACCCTCAGCACGGCCAAATGGCAATCGATCGACCGGTTCGGGTTACGGTGGCAGCACTTTGAGGCGATCGCCGCAGCAACGTCAAAATCAATACAAGCGGCAGCCGAGTTTTGGTAGTGGCAGGAATTCTCGTCCACCGACTCGGACTCGCTCTTTTGGCAGCAGAAGGCGGTAAGAAGGTCATGTTTGAAACTCAGCCAAAATGTATCCTGGCCTTAAATCATCGCGAAGTCGAGGATTCCAATCTGGATTTATCGTGAGCAATTTAGGCCAAGGCTGTAAGTCATTCGCCCTCAATTGCTCACGATAATAATAGAGAACAAGACAAAATAGACCTGAAACTGACAACAAAGCATTCTTGAGATTAGCCTCTTTGTAGAAGTCGTGGCGCTGATGTTTTATTTTATTATAAAGCTTCCACCAATCTGGGTTCTTATCTGAAACCCAGGAATCCCAAGGGGTGAAGTTAAGGTCATATCGAGGAATAAGTATCTTCAGCTTGTGAAGACCCTTATATTTTGAGTGAAGCATATTTCTGTAATCGTCGATATTTTTTGCCTTGTTTTTGGATTTCACGCGATTGCAAAGAAGCTTGCTGACAACATCAACTTCAGACCCAGCACTTAAGATAATTTGAGCATAAGCAACCGAGTAGGTGTTATAGTTCTCTTCGCAGCACTCAACGTATCGAGTGGTAGCCTCAAGATCGGATTCAAGAGCAACAAAGAATTGCCAATAAGGATAAGACATCATTCCACCTTTCGTCTTGAGTAACTACATATAACCACAAAATACCGCGTCAAAACACGTAAGATTGTTACGCGGGGATTTTTACCGACTTATAGGGTTGGATGAGAATTTCAGCGGGAATCCCCAGTTCTTGATTCAACTTCCGAATCATCTCCAAGGTCAAGGAACGTTTACGAGATAAAACCTCGGATACCCTAGCCCGACTACCGAGACATGACTCTAAATCGCGACGAGACCATCCGCGAGTTTCCATGTAATAATAAATCGCTTCGATCGGATCGGGGATTGCGATCGGAATGTGTTTCTTCTCGTAGGCTTCCACTAAGGTGCTGAGTACATCTAATCGATCGTACTCAGGAGTGTTTGGGGCTGCATTAAACAGTAACTCGATTTCTCGAAGGGCTTCCTGATAGTCGGTTTCATTTCTAATTGGGCGCAATTCCATACATCCACCTCTATTTAGACTATTTCTGCATCTACTTTGTCATACTCGGCATGAGTGCCAATAAATCGGATGAAAATAATACCAAGGTCATAACGAATTGCCACAATCAGCCGATAGCTGTTGCCTTTAATATTGAAAACCACACGGTTGTTTGCAATGATGCTGGCATTACGATGAGCAGTTTTCACATCGGCGGGACTCTGCCAGTCGGCGTGAGATGCTTCGTAGTAAGTAGGTAAGCGGGATTAAACACAGCTATGTAACTGTATGTAAACAGGGCTAACTTAGCCACGCTTACGGCATTTGAATACTTTACAATCGTTTACATAATTGTGTTTTATAGCGCCTACCTACTTACCAAGTTTTCAGTGCTTCTTCGGTATCTGGATGAGATTCCCAGAAGTCTCGTAGGGTGCTGCGGGACAAAATACGCATAGCGTCTATAATAGCGCGCTCCCAAAATGGGAGCAATAGGCAGTTGAAGAAATGCTAACTTTTTTCCAAAACTTGCTAACGTAAAGTTTTGCAATGAGATTCAACACTTCTGGAAGCACTGCTGGCAATGGGCTTAACTGTAAAGCAAGTGGCTCAGGCTTTGTCAGTGGAAGATGTGTAGAGATACTGTGTTTGCTTTTTATCCCCAAAATATTGCCATCGGGCTAAACTCATGGCAATATAGTACAGAAGAGCCAGAGGGTTAACCTCATGGTGAATTATACATTAACTCAATGGAGGGTCTCCTGATGTCCAACAAATTAAGGATTGAAGGTGTCAAAAGCAAGGATATTACCATTGGTGGAATCCCTATCCCCGTGTATATGGATTTGGATGGTGAATATCGCTGGTCGATGCGCCAAGCAAGTATGACAGTTGGATTTAATAGACCTCTTGCGAAAGTGCGAGCGCTCTAGTAAAATAAAAGAAAAAATTAGCTGAATAATATGAATTACGA
>NZ_JAUBSD010000074.1:0-38198 GCF_036704575.1 Microcoleus sp. K5-D4 | reverse complement strand
GCTGCCTATCTTTTTTTACCACAAGTTGGCTCAATCCTTACTAGCTATGGGTTTTGGGTGGGTTGTCACCCCCCCAGGTACCGCCCATGTTTGGAATTAAGGACTGAATTGGGCGATCGCTCTGGTATGGCAAGTAGTTGGGCAGTATTGGGAGATATCGAGAAATGTCGCGGCAATTGGGATGAAGCTGAGAGATTGTATCGGCAATGTTTGGAAGTTAAGACAGAATTGGGCGATCGCTCTGGTATAGCAACTTCGATGGGTTGTTTGGGAGAAGTTGAATTAGGCAGAGGCAATTTAGATGGAGCAGAACAGTTGTTAACTGATGCTTTAAAAAGATTTCAACAATTAGGAGAAACTTATTTGATGGCTCAAGCTAGTTTTCGGATCGCTCAAGTTTGGCAAAAGCGTAACAACCTAGGACTTGCCCAACAAAATTACAACACAGCTCATCAAATTTTTCAACAATTGGCAGCCACTAAAGACTTAGAAAGAATCGAGAGAGAATGGCACAACCCGGATTTTCAAGTAATATCAAATCCGCCCTTTATCCGAATTATTCATCTTTCTCTTCTCTTCCTCTGCGTTCTCTGCGTTCTCTGCGTTCTCTGCGGTTAAATCATTCCAATGCAACCGGAATTGATATAACGGAGGACACGGCAATGCCGTTTCCCTACCCCAAAATAATCGTAGGGGCGATGCCCCCGTACCCGCCCTCTCCTGTACCCGATCGTATTTCTCCACAACCAATCAACCAAAATTCAACGGATCGACATCAATAGTTAAACTAACAGAACGCGGCGTGCGATCGCGCAATCCGATCAAATCCGACAAATCCACCGACTCATCCAAAGGCAACTTCAGCAAAATCTGCCACCGATACCGATTTGCAACCCGCATAATCGCGGCAGGTGCAGGCCCTAACAACTCACACCCCGGTACAGACAATCGCTCAATATACTCCTGACAAACAGACGCCAATTGTACCGCAGTCACCGCAACTTCCGCCGCATCTACACTGCTCAACCGCAACAAAATCAGCCGCCCCGAAGGTGGATAATTCAGGGCCGCTCTTTCTGCTAATTCTGTTTCCACAAAATCTGCATATTCGTGCCGCCTAACTGCTTGAATTACCCGGTGTTCGGGAGTGTAAGTTTGAATAATTACCCGCCCCGGATCGTCACCTCTGCCTGCACGTCCCGCGACTTGAGTTAATGTTTGAAAAGCTCGTTCGCTTGCCCGATAATCCGATAAGTTCAGCAACCCGTCAGCAGACACAACTCCCACCAATGTTACTCCAGCTAAATCTAGCCCTTTCGTCAGCATTTGCGTACCCAACAAAATGTCAGCTTCCCCATTAGCAAATTGCGTTAACAATCTGCGGTGATCCCCCTTATTTCTAGTCGTATCGCTGTCAAACCGAATTGCCCGCAATTCGGGAAATAATCTCGTTAATTCCTGTTCTACTCGCTGAGTGCCGCTACCAAAGTTTTTGAAGTAAGGAGAACTGCATTCCGGGCAGTTTTGGGGGTGTCTTTCCGTGTGGTTGCAGTAGTGACACCGCAACACTTCTGCGGTTGCTTCGCCTACGTGGTGATAAGAAAGCGAAACATCGCAATTCGGGCATTCCATCACATACCCGCAACTCCGACAAGAGACAAAGGTACTGTGTCCTCTTCTGTGAATAAATAGAATACCTTGCTGTTGTCTTCCTCGCAATTGTTCGAGGGCATTTTGCAGGGAAGCGCTGAAAATTGAGCGGTTTCCTTGCCGCAATTCTTGGCGCATATCAACTATTTCCACAGGCGGCATCGGGCGGGAATAAATGCGATCGGGCAATGATAAATAATGGATAGTTGGTAACGAGTAATAATCTCGGCGCGTCCCCACAAAAGTCTCTAAAGCTGGCGTTGCAGAACCTAAAATTAAGGGACAATTTTCTAATTCGGCGCGCCATTTGGCAACGGTGCGGGCGTGGTAGCAGGGGGCTGGTTGGTCTTGTTTGAAGCTGCTGTCGTGTTCTTCATCGAGGATAATTAAGCCGAGGTGAGGTAAAGGAGCAAAAATGGCCGATCGCGTGCCGATGACAATTTGCGGGGTTCCAGTCAGCATCTGACGCCATGTATCGTAACGTTCGCCGTCGGATAGGGCGCTGTGGTAGACGCAAATTTGCTCGCCAAAACGGGCGCGGAATCGATCGGTAAGTTGCGGTGTCAAACCGATTTCGGGAACGAGTACGAGGGCGGATTTGCCGCTGGCTAAGATTGGGGCGATCGCCTGCAAATACACTTCCGTTTTCCCGGAACCTGTAACGCCATGCAGCAGCACTTGACGAAATCCCGAAAAAGAGTTAATAAACGCTAAGGCTTGAGCTTGAAAATGAGTTAAAGTTTTTGGTACATCTGGCAATTGAGAAATTCCGCGATCGCCCCTGAGCACTTCCCTTTGATCGATAACAACGCTACCTTTTTGTTCCAAATTTTTGACAACAGAAGAACTCGCGCTGCAAATTCTCAACAAATCATTCAGCCACATTTCACCGCCGCCGCGCCGCAAAACTTCCAATACTTCTTGTTGCCGCTTGGTTAAATCTGTGACAAATGCACTAGCAATTAATGTCACTGCAGGTTTGAGTTGTGGTTTTGGAGGATTGGGAGGTTCTAAATAACTTTCTACCCAACCGCGTTTCAATAAATCTTTCAATCCCCGATAACTTCCCTTAACTTGGCGCTGGAGATATTGCCAAGTGTAATCGCCGTTTTTTTGAGCTTGCAGCAATTGCAAAATTTGACTTGCTGCGGGATTGAGGAATGTTTCGGCATTCGGAGAAATTGCGTTCTTAATTAAGCGAATTCGGCGCACGGAACGGCTTAACAAACCGGGCGGCAGGGAGGCTCTAATCACTTGAATTAAAGGTGTGCAATAATAGGTGGCAGTACGTTCGAGTAATTCCCAGTAAGTCGGTGGGAAAAATCCCGTACTGACAACATCTTCGACATCTTTAACCCGTGCCGGATCTAAGTCTGGCGGCAGTTGAGAAATGAACCGAATCGCGATCGCCCCTACCTGTTGACTGCCAAAGGGTACACTCAAAATATCCCCTGGTTGCACGGTAAGTTCCGCAGGTAAACGATAGGTAAATAACTTGTTTTCCTCCCCTGGGGAGTCCCCCGCAACCCTGAAAGGAGAGTCCACCAATACCTCGATCCACTCTGCCCGCACGGTGGGGCGCTGTGGCGGTTCGCTGCTGCCGTAGGATGCCCCGGCCTCTGCCGCTATAGGGGTTGACAAACCAAAAGTGACAGTAGACATAGGGTTGCACATCAAACTAGGAGGAGCCGCGGTCAAAGGGAGTTTTCATTATCCCTCAGTTTAGCTCGATCGATCGATCTTAGCTGCGGGAATTGGCGATCGGAATCTCGATCGCGAATTCAGTCCCTTCTCCAATTGCGGAGATGCACTCCAACCTCCCGCCGTGTTTGTCCACAACAATCTGATAGCTAATTGACAGTCCCAAACCCGTCCCGTGACCAACTGGTTTGGTGGTGAAAAACGGGTCGAAAATTTTCGCTTTTACAGATTCATTCATTCCCAGACCATTATCTTTGATGCTAATTCTTGCCCAATTTTGGGAAAGAATAGAAGTAGTAATGGTCATCTGTATAGGGTTGGCTTCTATCTCGTCCAGTGAAGACTTTTGCTCTCGCTCCCGCAGGGCATCAACAGCATTATTAATGATGTTCATGAATACCTGATTTAATTGCCCAGCATAACACTCTACCTTGGGCAAAGATCCATAATTTTTAATAATTTTTATAGCCGAATGACCTGGTTTTTCTTTAATTAAATGCTGCAAAATTAACAAGGTGCTGTCAATTCCTTCGTGAATGTTAACGGGTTTCTTTTCACCTTCATCTACCCGCGCAAAGTTGCGTAAAGTCAGCACTATTTCGCGGATGCGCTCGGAGCCAAGTTTCATTGACGAAAGAGTTTTCAACAAATCTTCGCGCAAAAAGTCGATGTCAATTTTTTCCAGAAAAGCTTCAATCTCTGCATCTATTTCGGGATAACGATCCTGGTACATTGCGAGCAATTTTAAAATGTCGCCTGCATAGTCATTGACATAGGTAATATTGCCGTAGATGAAGTTGACGGGATTGTTGATTTCGTGGGCGATACCAGCTACCAAAATTCCCAAAGCCGACATTTTTTCGGCTTCGATCAATTTGAGCTGCGTTGTTTGCTGATTTTCCAGAGCTTTTTCTAGTGTAGACATTCTTGCTTTTAAAATATTTTCGGAATCTCTAAATTCCTCTGTGAGCTTTTTTAGCAAAGATTCTTTTTTTTGATTAAGGGCTTGTAATTTGCTGCGTTCGGTTTCCGAATTTTCGAGTTTTTCCCGCAGTAGTCGATTTTCCTTTTCCAGCTCTTTGATTCTTTTTTCCCAGTCTCTTGGTTCCATCGGCTATTATTTTGAAACTCTAAATAGTGTCATAACAGTTTTATTAGAAAATTTAGTTGCACCCTTTACCTAGTTACAATTTTGGAACACATCGCCTCGCCAATTGTGTCCGAAAATTTTAACAGTTCCTTTATTTTGGTCGATCTAAAAATCTTATCTAAGATACCTTCAGAATGTCAACATATTAATAACAAATCTGGTTAAAACCGATCGCTACTTTTATTCATAACTCTCGCATTTGCAGGGTTTTCATCCGATTATTGGTAAATAAGCAGGGCGATCGCAAACTGATAAAGGCGGGTCCATCGCGAAAAATTGCCCGATTCAGACAACCTTTGTACAAAACCCGTCGGCAATGCAAAGCGAAAATATTAAATGTGAGTGCGATCGACCGGGGGCGACGGGAAAAGTGCGATCGACTGGGCGCGCGATCGCGCACAAGCAATCTCAAGTAACAAGCTCGTTGCTCTCTCCCAGAACGCAATCACACTATAGCATTGCTGAGAAATCTCACTTTAATGTGTCGATCGTACTCACACACCCGCACCATTTTGTGCTAATAACTACTACTTGTGACAACATCGACACAGCCGTTTATATTTGGAGAGTAATTGATGTCAGGTAGCGAAGTTCGTGCCGATTTTTGGATGAGCGAGTACATTACCCCTTGGGATATTTACGTTCACGGCGTCATCGCGGTGCTCGCTTACAAGAAAACAGCCTATCAAGAAATGTATGTCGTTCAGACCGGTACTTACGGCAAAGGCTTAGTTTTGGACGGTAAGTGGCAATCTTGTACAGGCGATGAGTTTCTGTACCACGAACCCCTGGTGCACCCAGCCATGATTTGTCACGGTTCACCCAAAAAAGTCCTCGTTCTTGGCGGCGGAGAAGGAGCTACAATTAGAGAAGTGCTGCGCTGGAAAACAGTTGAAAAAGTCGTGATGATCGACATTGACGGCGAAGTAGTAGAAGCTTGCCGCGAACACCTGCCCGAAATGCACCAAAATGCCTTTGATGACCCCCGCTGCGAAGTAGTAATCGGCGATGCTTTGGACTATTTAGATAAAACTGACAATGATTGGGATATTGTCATTTCTGACTTGTCCGATCCCATTGAAGAAGGCCCATCTTTCCAGTTGTTTACCAAGGAGTATTTTGAGAAAGTTCGCAGCGTAATGTCACCTAACGGATATTTCGTAGTGCAAGCGGGCCCCGTTTCTCCGGCAGAAATGAAAATGCACGCTCGCATTGTGAATACCCTGAAATCTGTTTTCTCCAATGTTCAATCCTGCACCAGCTTTATTTCTACTTACGGAGCTCCTTGGGGTTTTGCGATAGCTTCTAATCAAGAAATAAATACGCGGCCCGAACCCACAGTTACTGACAAATTACTCGCCGAGAAAACAACTGGCGGGTTGCGGATGTTCGACGGAATTACACTGTTGGGGTTGATGCAGCTTCCCGGTCACTTACGACAGGTAATCGCCGCTGAAACCGAAGTTTACACTATGGCCGCACCGCCTAAGTTTTTCGGGAAAGGTTCGGTTGGTCAGTGAAGTTAAATTGAAAGAGAAAACTCGTTTGGAGTAACTGAGATGGACAATTTAATTCGCATAGTCGCTGCAATTTTTCTTCCCCCTCTGGGCGTATTTTTGACTGTAGGCATCGGTACTGATTTTTGGATCAACCTGGTTCTCACGTTTTTGGGCTTTATTCCCGGCATCATTCACGCTGTTTGGGTGATTGCTAAGCACGATCGAGCTTAACTTGAGATCAAATCCAGTTTTGGGATAATAAACAGGCAAGAGAAAATAAGTTTTCTTTTGCCTGTTTCCACCAATTAATCTGTATTAAATCTGCGTTCATCCGCGTTTATCTGCCGACATCTGCGGTTAAAAATAAAAAAATCTAATTCTTATCAGAATTTGATTGCACCTCAATTTCTTCACAAACCAATTCAGCAATTTTTTTCGCCGCCCCCGATTCTCCTCGAACCGCACGTAAACGATCGCCCATTTGTGCTAATTTATTAGGATGGCTCAAATAGTCGATCGCCAATTGAGCAACAGCATCGGGTTCCAGCTTCCCAATTAACTCCGGCACAATCTCCTCCTGTGCCCAAATATTCGGCCAAGCATAAAGCTTTCCCTTTCCCAATTGCCAGATTAGCCAATTAATCACCGTCGCAAAAACTGAACCGACTAACGGCAAATTTGCCAGCAATCCCGGCAATCCGTCCCAAGCTTTCATCGCATCCAATTGCTGCGTCGGAATCAAAACAATCATCGGTACGGCTAACGAACCCAATTCGGCAGTATTCGCTCCCACAGTAGTTAAACACAGGCTGCATTCTGATAGCAAATCGTAAGCGGGCGTCTGCGTCCAAAGTTCTACTTGTAAGTTATTTGCTGTCTGCAAAAACGCCCGTTCTGTTAAATGAAGTTCGGCGCTGGCGTTTTCAAATAAATGCAGGCAAGGATTTTGTTTGGGGTCGGCAAAACCTGCTAAAGTTTGCACATCTATGGTAGGAGCAACGGGAATTACAAAGCGAGTTTCAGGGCGGAGGCGGTGGATGGATTGGGCGATCGACAAACATAACGGTACACCTAAAGCTAATTTGGCCGCTTTAGAACCGGGCAACAATCCAATTAATTCTATTGTCCGTAGGGGCGGTGTCCCCGTGCCCGCCCTGCCGGATTTCCCGTTCCCTACTTCGGCGATCAAATCTCCGACAACTGTAAATTTCTTAGCATATTTTTGGGGAATTTTAGCAAAAACTTCCGGTTTCATCGCCGCAAATTTATCAATCCAGCGATACCACCGTGCGTCCCATTCAGCATAAATAACAGTGCGATATTTGAGCCTTTTGCCAATAACAACCGTAAAAAATTGATCGCCGCCTAAAAATAAAACAACTCCTGTTTCGTGCCAATCCCAATTTTCAGCAGTTTTGCCAGATAATAGGAATGGAAAAAAATGCTCCGGTGCTTGCACTCTGTCCACTTCTGGGTAGGAACAGGCTATTTCTGCTTCTTTCCCGGTGGCGTGCGGACAGGGGGACAGCACCACAGAGATTCGCGCTTGAGTGCCCGCGTTTCCCAATTGTTCGCGCAAAGCTTGCACGGCGGGACGCACCCAAGTTGCCAATTCTCCGGGGCCGTTGGAGAGGATTAAAATATCGACTGTCATAGGATTTAATATTTGAGAGGATACAAGGGAGAATTTATGACAGATTTAATTGATGCCGTCAAGACGGGTGATGTTGCGGCTGTAGAAAGTGCGATCGAACAGCGTGCAGATATCAATGCCAAAGATGAGGAAGGTGCCACGGCTTTGACGGCTGCGGCTGAGGCTGGCAATTCGGCGATCGTCAACAAATTGCTGGCGGCTGGTGCGGATGTCAACAGTCACGATAATGACGGGTGGACGCCGTTAATGAGTGCCGCTGCTGCCGGACATACGGAGATTGTACAGCTTTTGCTGGAGGCGGGGGCGGATGTGAATGCTAAAACTAATTTTGGTTTGACGGCTTTGATGAGTGCAGCAGGTAGCGGGCGCACTCAAGTTGTGGAATTTTTAATTGATAAAGGAGCTGATATCAAAGCTAAGGATAATAATACTTGGACTGCGTTAATTTGGGCGTCTTCGGAGGGCCACAAAGATGCGGTTGAGCTTTTGAAGCTAGGGCGCGATCGGGCTTAATTGTCGGGCTAAATTTTTGAGAAACCCGGTTGCTTGGTTCGATCGGGTTTCTCATTAATATTAATAGCTTTCTAGCCTAGCAAGAAAGGATTGATATTCCCAAAATCAGCGTTAGGAAATGTCAGTTGTCTCAAATTTAAGTCCGCACCTCCCTCAAGAATTGCAATTCTATCTCCTCGTAGTGAGATGACTAAATCTGCACCCACTGGAGATATTTGATAGTAATCCAGTTTTCCTGCTAGCTGAAGAGTATCTCCCCGATCGGGGTTGAAGTCACGAATGCGAGCCTCCCCCGGACCATAATACAATACATCACTTATGTCAGTGTAGCTACCAGCGCTCGGTCGCGAAAGAATGTTATGAGCCAAAATAAAAGTATCAGCACCTTCGCTGCCAATCAAGGTATCAAATTCGTTGCTGCCGGAGCTCAAATAACGGCCCTCAAAGTCAACTCCAATAACTGTCGATTTTCCCTTGCCAAAAGCAGTCACAACATCATTCCCAGAAGTCCCGACAAAAGTTGCAGAGCGATTTGTTTCAAATTGCCCAACTTTTGTATACTGATCGAGACCTGAAGCAAAACTTCCTGCTTGAACAGCCGCATCAACATCGGGATTGTTTGCTAAATATCCAACTTCCCAAAAGTTATCCAATACAGCCACTCGATCGAAAATCAAGAAATTAGGTTCCTCATTTCCTAGAAATGGCATATATCCAACACCCTCGACTACAGCAACGACTGGGACAATCCTAGAGCTTGGTGGTTGCTCAATCTGAAAATTTCCAGAAGCGTTAAACTGATAATTGTACTCGCCTCGCGTTCTCGCTAGGCGGATCTTATCGGCTTGCGGGTCAAAGTTTTTAATCGTAGCTGCGCCACTGGCGACGATATACGACCTGTAGAATAGATTCCCCTTCACACCGAGAACGAAAGTATCACTACCTTGACCGCCAATGAGCGTATCGCGATCGTTAGGAAAGGGTCTGTTTTCATAAACTCTATTTCCCGCTGCATCTAAAGATACTTCAACGCCAGTGATTTCAACTTTTCCTACACCAAATCCCGTTACAATGTCAGTGTCTTTAGTCCCGACAAATGTAGCCGATCGCGCTGGCTCAAATTGTCCAAATTTTCGGTAGTGTTCCCCACCTGTTTTGAAAACTCCCGCCTTGACTGCTGCTGCTACATCGGGGTTTTTCAGCAAGTATTCGGGTTCAAAAAAGGTGTTCGCATAAAGACCTTCTTGAACTCCGAATTTGATAAAGTGTTCCAAGCCCGATTTGAAAGTGCCGTTCTGTACAAACGGCACAAGTACGGGGTATCGTTTTAAATAAAATGCTTCGTCATAGTCAGGCGATACTTGGGTTCGGCCTTCATCATAACCAAACTGGATAAAGTGGTCTAAACCAGAGGCAAAAGGCGCATTTGGATTGTTTGGGGTGCGAACCAAGCGAGCAATATCTGGATTTTGAGATAGATAGTTTTCTTCGTCAAAGTACCGCGATACTTTGCTCAGACCGCCGGCTTGACCGAACTTTTCAAAGTGTTCTCTGCCGGATTTTATAATTCCTGCATCAATAGCTGGTTTCACCCAAGGATATTGCGAAAGGTAGTATGTTTCGTCAAAAATGTCATAGTTAGTCATAAGTTTTTCTCCAAGCTTAGTCTGCTTACTTGTCGGTTAAACTTGATCCACTATAACTAACTCTACTAACTCAGTATGTCAAGTTAATTATTGTTAAGCCTGTTTTATTATTTTTAAGGCAAACACAAAAGTACGATCGCCCTTTTTGCGAATGTGCGATCGCACTCCCCAGCAGCAATCAGGCAAATCCCCAATAGCTTCGAGATTTCTAGCTAAGTAAAGGTAGATTAGCTCTAGATTCTGGTAATAAATTCAACTTGAGATTTCCGCCGCCTTCAATAACAGCGATCGTGTCAAAGCTACTAATTCCCGAAGTTCCATCTGGAAAGTAAACGAACAAGCCGTTCGTTTGGATAGCTAAATCTCGATTGTTGTTGATGGGAAATATCAAGAATTTATCTAAAGAAGGTTGGATATCGCTTGTTGCTAGCTGAATGGTATCCTGACCTTGGGTAAAGTTCCGAATTGTAGCAAAACCAGGCCCGATATATAACTTTGTTGGGGAACTGTATCCCTTACCACCACTGCCTACTAAAACGTCTCCGAGCATGAATCGATCGCGGCCGCTACCGCCAGTGAGAGTATCGAATTCATTACTGCCCTCACTTTCATAATTTCGGCCGGGGATGGAAAAGCCATCACTGTTTGCAACATAACCTACTTCAACTCCAATTAATTCGGTATTTCCCACCCCAGCACCGGTAATGATGTCATTTCCAGAAGTTCCGATAAAAGTCGCAGAGCGGTTGGGATCGGAAGTTCCGAAATTGAAGTAGTGTTCGCGACCTGTTTTCAAGGCTCCAGAGTTAACAAACGGCACAATATCGGGGTTTTTCAGTAAGTATTCCGTTTCAAAAAATGAAGTCCCAAACTGACCGTCTTTGATGCCGAATTCAATGAAATGCTGGTAGCCGTTTTTAAAAGTTCCATTCTGAATAAACGGCTGCAACTGTAGGTTATTTGCGAGATAAAACGCTTCGTCATACTCAGGCGATACGCGAGTGCGACCTTCTTCGTAACCGTATTGGATAAAGTGGTCTAGGCCAGTCGCAAAAGGTGCATTTGGGTTGTTGGGGGTGCGGACTAAGGCAGCGATATCTGGGTTGCCAGCGAGGTAAGTAGCTTCGTCAAAATACCGCGATACTTTAGTTAAGCCGCCGGCTTGACCGAATTTTTCAAAGTGTTCTAATCCCGATTTGATGACTCCTGCATCAATGGCTGGTTTGACCCAAGGATATTGAGCAAGATAGTATTTTTCGTCAAAAATTGCGTAACTAGCCATGTTTTTCGACTGCGGCTTTAATGAGCTGTTTATGCAATTTATCAATCATCAAGAACTGACACAATACCCGATAGGGTGATTTTTCCCAAGTTCAGTAGGGTGCGTTATTAACGCACCTACCATGTTAATTGAGAAAGAGATAACCGAGGTTCCGGTTATTTAAGGAATAAGTAGAAAGTGTCGTTCCCGTTTTGCTGAATTGTAGACACGACTAAATCTCCTCCCCCCTCAATCCTACCAATTGTCTCAGATCCTGGGCTTAGGATTAACAACTCGTTACCACCACCACTTGTTCTGTAGGTAGCGGGTGAGCCTGCCAACTGGATCTTGTCATTGTCTTTATCAAAGTTCCGAATTGTAACTATACCGGGGATACCCGCATAGAGGCTACGGGATGTGGGAGTACCGGAGGTAGCAGGAACTCCGAGTACGAATGTATCTTTCCCAGGGCCGCCGATCAGGACATCAGATTCATCACTTCCAAAGCTTTCATACTGCCGATTGCCTTGGGGATCGATACCTACTTCAACTCCAATCAGTTCGGTATTCCCCACACCAACGCCTGTGAGGATGTCATTTCCGGAAGTTCCGACAAAAGTAGCGGATCGGTTTGGCTCGTTTTTTCCGAAATTGAAGTAGTGTTCCCGACCGGTTTTCAAGGCTCCAGAGTTGACCAACGGCACAATGTCGGGGTTGTTCCTTAAGTATTCCGGTTCAAAAAATGAAGTCCCAAAACGACCGTCTTTGATTCCGAATTGAATGAAATGCTGGTAGCCTGATTTGAAAGTTCCGTTCTGAACGAAAGATCGCAGTTCTGAGTTGTTTGCTAAATAAAAAGTTTCGTCATACTCAAGCGAGACGCGAGTGCGACCCTCTTCGTAACCGTATTGGATAAAGTGGTCTAGCCCTGTAGCAAAAGGGGCGTTTGGGTTGTTGGAGGTGCGGACTAAAGCAGCGATATCTGGGTTGCCAGCGAGGTAAGTAGCTTCGTCAAAATAGCGCGATACTTTGGTTAAGCCCCCTGCTTCACCGAATTTTTGAAAGTGTTCTAGTCCCGATTTGATAACTCCTGCATCAATGGCTGGTTTGACCCAAGGATATTGAGCAAGGTAGTATTTTTCGTCAAAAATTGCGTAACTAGCCATGTTTTTATCTGGCGGTATTAATGAGCTTTTTACGCACTTTATCACTTATCTGGAACTGACACAATATTCGATCGGCTGATTTTTGCCAACAGTCAAATCTCACTTAATCTCTATGCTTTCTAGCCCAGGAAAGTGAGACCGACTGGAGGAATAAATGGATTTATCATCTCAATCGGTTGCAGAGTTAGATTTGATCCGCCCTGAATTCTGGCAAGTGTATCTCCCGATTTTTGAATTAATAAGTCCGCCCCTGATGGAAATATATTCAGTTCATTAAAGCTTTCCACCAACTGAATAAAATCTTTTCCTTTTTCAAAATTGACAATCCTGGCCTCCCCACTGCCCGTATAGAAATCTACCCGGCTGATCAAACTACGTCGGTTGTTGGGAACAGCATCTCCGAGCACGAAGTAATCAATGCCAGAAGTGCCAATCAATGTATCGAATTCAGTGGTAGTCAGAAAAGGCTCTCTCGTGATGTCATCCAATTTCAAAGCGTCATACTTATTCTTATTAATGCCAAAAGGTGGATTAGGGCCGGCGAAAGCTACTTGCAGTCCGATAATTTGATTTTTTCCCGCTGTAAATCCCGTGACGATATCATTACCGTTGGTTCCTGTAAAAAATCCGTATCGATTTGACTCAAATTGCCCAAATTTTAGATAGTGTTCTCGACCAGTTTTTAAACTTCCAGCCTCCAAAACTGCCGCCACATCTGGGTTATCTCCCAAGTAACGTGGTTCAAAGAAACTTGTCCCGTACCTACCTTCTGTTTTTCCGAATTGGATAAAGTGTTGAAAGCCGGATTTAAAAATTCCGTTCTGCACGAAGGGAGTTATTTCGGGGTGGCGCTTTAAATAAAAAACTTCGTCGTAGTCAGGCGATACTCGCGTGCGGCCTTCTTCGTAACCAAACTGGATAAAGTGGTCTAAACCTGAAGCAAAGGGTCGGTTTTGGTTGTTGGCTGTGCGAACAAAGGGTGCAATATCTTGATTTTGAGCTAGATATGTATCTTCGTCAAAATATCGCGATATTTTTGTGAGGCCGGCGGCTTGACCAAATTTTTCAAAGTGTTCTCTTCCTGATTTGATGATTCCTATATCAATGGCTGGTTTCAGCCACGGATATTGCGAAAGGTAGTATTGTTCGTCAAAAATTGCGTAACTAGCCATGTTTTCCTCCTGTGGCTTTAATGAGGTATTTATGCAATTTCTCAATAATCGCGAACTGAGACAATTATTTGATTGGGTGATTTTACCAATCAAATCTCACTTAATCTCTATGCTTTCTAGCCGAGTAAAGTGAGACATACTGGATCGATAAATGGAGTTTTTGTCCCAATTGTTGGCAGATTTATAGTTGCTTTGCCCTGAGTTGTGTAAATTGTATTTACCGATTGTTTAATTAATAATTCTCCCCATGATGAACTAAGGCAAACCATCTATAGCTGCGATATTTCTACCCAAGAAAAGATCTAATAATACTAGATCCTGGTAATAGATTCAAATTGAGATTGCCACTACCTTCAACAACAGCGATTGTGTCAAAGCGACTGGCTGTGAAAACTCCATTTTCAACTGCGGGAAAGCCATTGGTTTGGATAGCTAAGTCTCGATTATTGTTGATTGGAAACACCAATAATTGATCTAAGGGAATCCCTATCTGGATGATATCCTGGCCTTGAGTAAAGTTCCGAATTGTAGCAAAACCTGCGCCAATGTAGAACTGTCTGGATGAAAGGGTTCCTCCCCTGAAGCCAACAATGTCACCAAGCACGAATTTATCGGGGCCGCTACCGCCAGTGAGAGTATCGAATTCATTGCTGCCGTCACTTTCATATCGTCGGAGACCGTTAGGGGCTTCTACGTCAACTCCAATTAATTCCACATTCCCCGCCCCGGAACCGGTGAGGATGTCATTGCCAGAAGTTCCCACAAAAGTCGCAGAGCGGCTTGGCTCAAATTGTCCAAACTTGAAGTAGTGTTCCCGACCAGTTTTCAAGGTTCCAGATTCGACAAACTGCCCAATGTCGGGGTTGTTCCCTAAGTATCCCTGTTCCAAGAAAGAAGTAGGCAACCGACCGTCTTTGGCACCGAATTGAATGAAATGCTGGTAGCCATTTTTAAAGGTTCCATTCTGAATAAACGGCTGCAAATCTTGGTTAGTTCCTACATAAAAACCTTCGTCATACTCAGGCGATACGCGAGTGCGACCCTCTTCGTAACCGTATTGGATAAAGTGGTCTAGTCCGGTCGCAAAAGGCGCGTTTGGATTGTTGGGAGTGCGGACAAATGGTTTAAGGTCTGGATTTCCCTCAAGGTAAGTATCTTCGTCAAAATACCGGGATATTTTCGTGAGGCCGGCGGCTTGACCAAATTTTTCAAAGTGTTCTCTTCCAGATTTGATGATGCCTGCATCAATGGCTGGTTTCAGCCACGGATATTGCGAAAGGTAGTATTGTTCGTCGAAGATATCGTAATTCATAGTTGGCTGTTTAAAGTAAAGTGCGATCGTACTTTTTTATAGAACCATCGCCCACCGCCAATAAAAAATCATTAATCATCAGCATTAGCTAATGACTAATGACTAATGACTAATGACCAATCAGCAATGACCAATGACCAATGACTATCCAATCAAGAAAGTACCATTACCGTTAGATTCTTGGAAAGTTAAACCCAAGCTTGCTCCTCCTTCAATCACGCCGAGCACATCTCCAAAACGCTGGATTGACAAATTGCTGCCAATGGGAATCAGATTGTAGCCGTTTAAAGAAGTTCCTTGCAGTTGGATAAAATCGCTTTCTATGTCGAAGTTGCGAATCGTAGCTTGACCGTTACCTAAATACAGCGGTGTCGGGGTGACATTCCCGGCTGTAGCAGGAACTCCGAGTACGAATGTATTGGTTCCCGGAGCACCAATCAAGACATCGAATTCATTGGTGCCAAAGCTTTCATACTGGCGGTTGCCTTGGGGATCTATACCTACTTCCACTCCCACAAGTTCGACATCGCCCACGCCAACACCAGTTAAAACATCGTTGGTACGGGTGCCGACAAAAGTCGCGTCGCGGGCCGGCTCAAATTGCCCGAAATTGAAAAAGTGTTCGCGGCCTGTTTTCAAGTTTCCAGAGTTGACAAACGGCACGATGTCGGGGTTTTCTTTTAAGTATTCCGGTTCAAAAAATGAAGTTCCGAAACGACCTTCTTTTGCCCCGAATTGAACGAAATGCTGGTACCCTGATTTGAAAGTTCCGTTCTGAATGAACGGTTGGAGTTCAGAGTTGTTTGCTAAATAAAAGGTTTCGTTGTATTCGGGTGATACTTGGGTGCGGCGCTGTCCTTCATCGTAACCGAACTGGATAAAGTGATCGAGGCCGGTCGCAAAAGGCGCGTTTGGGTTGACTGTGCGGACGAAAGGTGCGAGATCTGGATTCCCAGCAAGGTAAGCATTTTCGTCAAAATAACGCGATACATTAGTTAGACCGCCTTCTCGCCCGAATTTTTCAAAGTGTTCTCTTCCAGATGAAATGACTCTTGCGTCAATAGCTGGTTTGATCCAAGGATATGAGGCGAGGTAGAATTGTTCGTCGAAAATTGCGTAGTTAGCCATGTTTTTTCCTTCAAGTTTGGATGAGTTTGAGATTCTATAGCAATTAGTTTTCCTTGAACTCGATCGCCGATCAGGAATTTACACAAAACAGACGTTACGAAATGGTTTTAAATTCCTGGTAAAATGTCAATCTTGATGACGCAGCAATTATCGCAAGGCTACATTCTGCTTTCAGAAATTATGCCTTTTTCCCCTCAGTTAATTGCTCGATCGTCAGTTTGATCAATTCTACAAAACTTGGAACTTTTTTCAGGATTTTTTTCTCAATTGTTGGGTAATTTTTAATTATTTTTATCCAACTCATTAATCCTATACATATAACAACTAATATGTCAAGTAAATTTTTGTAAATAAAAACTGGAGTATTTGCTCAAGGAATTTATAAAAAAATGTAACGAAAATCTGACCTAAATTTGTCGAATTGTGTCATGTGCAGGCTCAAATCGCCTAATGGCAAGCGTTTTCTGGTAAAAATGCTTATGGGATAAAAAAATTCCCGATTCCCGAAAACAGCATCTTAAAGGAGCCTAACCGGATGTTCACTCACGTCAAGCCCACCATTCGCCACGTTGTGCCGGAAAACTTGCAGGGGCGATCGCTCATGAAGGTGGTCTATGTCGTACTGGAACCGCAGTATCAAAGCGCCCTGTCCGCAGCGGTTCGATCGATAAACCAGAAAAATCCGAATTTGGCAATAGAAATCAGCGGCTACCTAATCGAGGAACTCCGCAGCCCGGAAAATTACGAGGCCTTCAAGCGGGATGTGGCGGATGCCAATGTATTTATTGCTTCTCTAATTTTCATCGAAGATTTAGCCGAAAAAGTGGTAGCGGCGGTGGAACCGCTGCGCGACAGCTTGGATGTCGCCGTCGTCTTCCCATCGATGCCTGGGGTCATGCGACTCAATAAAATGGGCAGTTTCTCGATGGCACAGTTGGGACAAAGCAAAAGTGCGATCGGCGAATTCATGAAAAAACGGAAGGAAAAATCCGGGAGTTCCTTCCAAGACGGAATGCTGAAACTGCTGCAAACTTTGCCGAAAGTGCTGAAATATTTGCCCATTGACAAAGCCCAAGATGCCCGCAACTTCATGCTGAGTTTCCAGTATTGGCTGGGCGGTTCCCAAGAAAACTTGGAAAACTTCTTGCTGATGCTGTCACATAAATATGTCTTCAAAGGCCAGGAACAGCTAACTTTTCAAGAGCCCGTTGTCTACCCGGATATGGGAATTTGGCATCCTTTGGCACCGTCGATGTTTGAGGATGTAAAAGGATATCTCACCTGGTACAACGCCCGCAAAGATATTTCCGCAGACCTCAAAGACCCCCTGGCACCTTGCATCGGCTTGGTGTTGCAGCGGACTCACTTAGTCACCGGAGATGACGCGCACTACGTAGCAATGGTGCAGGAATTGGAGGCAATGGGGGCGCGGGTGGTGCCGATTTTTGCCGGCGGTTTGGACTTCTCGAAACCAGTCGAAACTTTTTTCTTGGAAGTTGGAACCAAAGGTGTCGCGCCGCTGCCGATAGTTGATGCGGTGGTTTCTCTGACTGGTTTTGCGCTGGTGGGCGGCCCGGCGAAACAAGATCACCCGAAGGCGATCGAGACTTTGAAAAAATTAAATTGCCCTTACATGGTGGCTTTGCCGCTGGTTTTCCAAACGACGGAAGAGTGGGAAAATAGCGATTTAGGCTTGCACCCGATTCAAGTTGCTTTGCAAATTGCCATTCCTGAGTTGGACGGCGCGATCGAACCGATTATTTTGTCGGGAAGAGATGGCGCAACTGGCAAGGCGATCGCCCTGCAAGATAGAATCGAAGCAATTTCCCAGCGCGCCATGAAATGGGCAATGCTGCGCCGCAAACCAAAATTAGATAAAAAAGTTGCGATCACAGTTTTCAGTTTCCCGCCGGACAAAGGCAACGTCGGAACAGCCGCTTATTTGGACGTTTTCGGCTCGATTTACCAAGTATTGAAAGCCTTAAAAGGCAACGGTTACGACTTGCCAGAATTGCCGGATTCCGCCGAAAAACTGATGCAAGAAGTCATCCACGACGCAACAGCCCAATACCAAAGTCCCGAATTAAATGTTGCTTACCGGATGTCCGTAGCTGAATACGAAGAATTCACTCCTTACTCGGAACGCTTGCAAGAAAATTGGGGCCCGCCTCCGGGACATTTGAACAGCGACGGACAAAATTTGCTGATTTTCGGCAAACATTTTGGCAATGTGTTTATCGGAGTGCAACCTACTTTTGGATATGAAGGCGATCCGATGCGGTTGTTATTCTCTCGTTCCGCCAGCCCGCACCACGGTTTTGCTGCTTACTATACATATTTGGAGCGCATTTGGGGTGCGGATGCGGTGCTGCACTTTGGCACTCACGGTTCCCTAGAATTCATGCCCGGTAAGCAGATGGGAATGTCTGGGGATTGTTATCCCGACAGTTTGATCGGCAAAATTCCCAATATCTATTATTACGCCGCCAACAATCCCAGCGAGGCAACAATTGCCAAGCGCCGCAGTTATGCTGAAACAATCAGCTATCTGACTCCTCCGGCTGAAAATGCTGGTTTGTACAAAGGTTTGCAGGAACTCAGCGAGTTAATTGCTTCTTATCAAACTTTGAAAGAGACTGGGCGCGGTGTGCCGATTGTTGATGCGATCGTCGAAAAATGCCGTTTGGTGAATTTGGACAAAGATATCGCCCTACCTCCCGAACAAGAAAGAGGGGTTGCTGCGGGAATGACTTCGGAGGAACGCGACAATTTAGTTGGCTTAGTTTACCGCAAGTTGATGGAGATTGAGTCGCGGTTGTTACCTTGCGGTTTGCACGTTATCGGTAAGCCACCGACTGCGGAAGAGGCGATCGCAACTTTGGTAAATATCGCCAATTTAGACCGCGAAGAAGACGGGCTGATCAGCTTGCCGCGGATTATTGCTAACAGTCTCGGACGCGATATCGGCGAAATTTACACCAACAGCGACAAAGGCATTTTAGCTGATGTCGAATTGCTGCAAAACATCACCTTGGCCTGTCGGGATGCCGTTGGCGCTTTGGTGAAGGAACAAACCGACGCTGAGGGCAGAGTTTCCCTTGTTTCTAAGTTGAATTTCTTCAACATGGGCAAGAAAACACCTTGGATTGAAGCCTTGCACGCCGCTGGTTACAAAAAAATCGATCCTGAACCGATTAAACCGCTGTTTGAGTATCTGGAATTCTGCTTGCAGCAAGTTTGTGCCGATAACGAATTGGGCGCTTTGTTGCGCGCGTTAGAAGGCGAGTATGTTCTGCCTGGCCCCGGTGGCGATCCGATTCGCAACCCGGATGTTTTGCCGACTGGTAAGAATATGCACGCTTTGGACCCGCAGTCAATCCCTACAACGGGGGCGGTGAAGTCTGCTAAGCTTGTAGTCGATCGGCTGTTAGAAAGACAGCGCGTTGATAACGGCGGAAATTACCCAGAAACGATCGCCGTTGTGTTGTGGGGAACCGACAACATCAAAACTTACGGCGAATCCCTCGCCCAAGTAATGTGGATGGTGGGAGTGAAGCCAGTTCCCGATGCTTTGGGCCGGGTAAACAAACTCGAATTGCTTTCTTTAGAAGAGTTGGGACGCCCTCGGATCGACGTAGTAATTAACTGTTCGGGCGTATTCCGCGACTTGTTCATCAACCAAATGAATTTGTTAGATAAAGCCGTGAAAATGGCAGCGGAAGCCGACGAACCGTTAGAGATGAACTTCGTCCGCAAACACGCCTTGAAGCAAGCGGAAGAAATGGGAATTAACCTGCGGCAAGCAGCAACCCGCGTATTTTCCAATGCCTCTGGTTCCTATTCATCTAACGTCAACTTGGCGGTGGAAAACAGCACTTGGGAAAGCGAAGCCGAGTTGCAGGAAATGTACTTAACTCGCAAATCCTTCGCCTTTTCTTCCGACAATCCCGGAACAATGGAACAAGACCGGAAGATTTTTGAATCATCCTTGAAAACTGCGGAAGTGACTTTCCAAAACTTGGATTCTGCCGAGATTTCCCTAACCGACGTGTCGCACTATTTCGACTCCGATCCGACTAAATTGATCGGCAGTTTGCGCGCAGATGGGAAGCAACCGACATCCTTTGTTGCTGATACAACCACAGCCAACGCGCAGGTGCGGACGCTATCAGAAACCGTGCGTTTAGATTCGCGGACTAAGCTGCTGAATCCGAAGTGGTACGAGGGGATGTTGTCGCACGGTTATGAAGGTGTGCGGGAGATTTCTAAGCGTCTGGTGAATACGACTGGATGGAGTGCGACGGCGGGCGCTGTGGATAATTGGGTGTATGAGGATGTCAACACTACGTTTATCCAAGATGAGGAGATGCAGAAGCGTTTGCTTAACTTGAATCCTCATTCGTTCCGCAAGATTGTCAGCACTTTGCTTGAGGTGAATGGCCGGGGTTATTGGGAGACTTCGGAGAACAATTTGGATCGCTTGCGTGAGTTGTATCAGGAGGTGGAAGACCGGATTGAGGGGGTCGAGTAAGGTTCCCAAATTAGTCTAGAATTGTGTAGGGGTAGCGGATACCCCTGCACTGTTTTGAAAAGGTCAAGTTTATGTAAATAAATTTAATAGAATTGGTATAGCTTAAGAGTAGGGATTACCGTACTCCTACCACCTTCATCAGTAGGGAAAACTTTACACAAACTCTCGGTAAAAATCTCTAGTTAGTGTGTTATCATATATTTATATATAAAATTTTTAGTAAACAATCAATATATTAAAGTAAATTAATGACTCAAATAAACAAACTCCTAGGCAAGCTGATGCTTGGTGCATCTGATGCTAATTTTTCCTTTAGCGATTTATGTCAAATACTCCAGATTTTAGGATTTGAGGTAACCATTAAGGGGAGTCACCATATTTTCACGAAGGAGGGAGTCGCAGAAATTATCAACCTCCAACCCCAGAAAGCAGATAAATCAAAAGCTAAAGCTTATCAAGTAAAGCAAGTTCGGGCAGTAATTCTGAAATATAAATTGGTTAACCAAGATGACAATGAAGTATGAAGTAATCATTTACTGGAGTGAGGAAGACCAGGTATTTATTGCGGAAGTACCTGAATTACCGGGATGTGCTGCTGATGGTGAAACTTATCAGGAGTCATTGGAGAATCTAGAAATTATTATGCAGGAGTGGATAGAAACGGCTAACGCACTGGGTCGTCCTATTCCACAACCGAAAGGTCGCTTGATGTTTGCGTAGTTCAAATAGAATCACAGGCGCTCGCCCTTTTTTTTCCAAGTCCGCGCGACCAAAGCTATCTTCGCGTAGGGGTTCCAGAAGGGTAGGGAATCGCGCATCTTTCTTAAGCCTCAAACGGGTTAATCAGTGTGAGTTCAGCAATCCAGAGAAAATCCCCTATATTTCTTGTTACTAAAGTTCTGTCATATACCAAAGCTGTTGCCGCAATAATAGCATCCCCAAGTGTCATTTCCCTTATCTCTCGCAACAGCACTGCGCGATCGAGTACAGCGTTAGAAATTGGTACAACCTCCACCACACCAAAGAATTCCTCAAAGTACAATCTATACTCTTCAGTTAGCCGATGATAACCCAAGACTTCAAGGTAACTTATTGCCGATACAACTATGTCATTTTCGCCAATAAAATGCCTAATCTGCGAGTTTTCTGGCTGGGAAGCGTAGATAATAATATTACTGTCTAGCAGCATTCATTATTCACCCCTACCTGGAAGTGGACGGTCTTGACGCAAATCTCGCTGCCATTCCACGGGATCGCTAATCTCAGCAAAGACATTATTAGCTGCAATTTTTTCCAATATTTCAACTATTCTCTTACGGCGAAACTCAGCGCTTAAAGTCGATCGCTCTTCTTGTAAAATAACATAAACTCTGACAGGGCGATCGCCCTCTGTTGGAACCTCATTAGCCCATTCTAAAACGTTTCCCTTTAATATAGCCTCAAATATTCGCTGCATAGCTAATATCAACTATTCTTTATTTTTACTATTAAAACAATTTTGAACATCAAAGCTAAGAACGACTGAATAAAACTTTAGACTTTCATCAGTATTTTCGTTTAA
Organism: Microcoleus sp. K5-D4; assembly: GCF_036704575.1. Taxonomy (NCBI): domain Bacteria; kingdom Bacillati; phylum Cyanobacteriota; class Cyanophyceae; order Oscillatoriales; family Microcoleaceae; genus Microcoleus; species Microcoleus sp. K5-D4. The sequence goes on along the minus strand of NZ_JAUBSD010000074.1, from coordinate 16,254 downwards.
GTTGCTCAACAGAAGTCACCTTACCTGCTGCTACATCTTTTTTGGCTTTATTAAATACTTCAATAAAACCGGGAATTTTTAATCATCCCACCGTAGCTTCATTGCTTTCATGTTCTGCTAATAAATAAGCTAAGAAATCATCCACAACGAGCAGCCGTTCAGGAGATAAGCGATCTATGGATTGCTTAAGCTTCTGGCGAAGTTCTTGAGTTTTCATAGTTCATAGCGATTGAAAATTATTAGATCGGGCTGTTTGATTATACCAGATAGTCTGAAATTTGGCTCCAGCGGCCCTAATTTTCCCTGCATTGCGATCGCCCCGATATTGCCTGCATTGCGATCGCCCTGAACTTCCTCTGCATGGAAATTTAGTTTTGAGGAATGTTGCCAGTACCTTGAATATTATCACCTACGCTTCAAGCTCAGCACGCTGAGAAAAAAGCTCGACAAAACCATCTGCAAACCAACAGTCAGGCAAGTGAGCGAGGGAATAACCAAACGCAGAGTTTTAGAAGGGTCGAGAGAACCGAAAGCCGTTTCGCTCCAGATAGTTAATGACAAGAACGAGCCAACTATTCCGATTAATATGAGCGTGACTCCGACAATCAATCCTGTCTCTAGAGTGACATAGCGAAATATTTTGTTGAGTTTGGGGTCTTCGGGCAGGAATTTCTCGCTGATGGCAAAAATCTTGGTGAAAAAAGCGAAAGTGACTGCTTGAAAACCGATGATAATTGCGATCGCACCATACAGCAGCGTGTGTACATCAAAGCTGATACCCCCGATTTTTTGAGTACCGGGCAACAGCCAAATGCTAACAATTAGACCCCAAATCATCAGCGCAGTACCCGGATACAAAAACAGCCAGCGAGGACTGTAAAGCAGCAAAAATCGGAGGTGCCGCCAGCCATCTCGCCAAGTTCGCAAGTGCGGTGGGCGCGATCGGCCGTCGGGAGAAAGTACGGTTGGGATTTCAGTTATCCGCAGCTTGTATACAGAGGCCTTGACCACCATTTCGCTAGCAAATTCCATCCCCGTGGTTTGCAAGTCGAGTTTCAAAATAGAGTCTCTCCTAAAACCCCTGAGTCCGCAGTGAAAATCGCCGACGGGACTGGCAAAAAATAGCCGCCCAACCCATGTCAGCACCGGATTTCCTAAATATTTGTGCAGCGGCGGCATTGCACCCGGTTTGATGCCCCCTTGAAAGCGGTTTCCCATTACTAAGTCGAAACCTTCTCGCAATTTGTTGACAAAAGCACCTAGGTTGGAAAAATTGTAGCTATCGTCAGCATCGCCCATGATAATATAAACTCCGCGCGCTGCGATGATGCCTCCCATGAGGGCGCTGCCGTAGCCTTTGGCTGCTACGGGCACGACTCTCGCTCCCATTCTGGTAGCGATAGCTTGAGAACCGTCAGTGCTGCCGTTGTCTGCTATGATGACCTCGCCGGCAATATCAAGTTCGCGCAGGGACTTCTGCGCCTTATCGATGCAGATTTCTAAAGTTTCTGCTTCGTTCAGGCAAGGCATGAGTATCGATAGTTCTAGAGTGTATTCTCCGCTTGGATTGGTCGGTTCTGCCATATATTTGTTCCACTCTTGATCGCGATCGACCATACTTGATTTTCCCGTACCTCTGCTTAAAATATTAGTGGTGAATAAAACCTAACCAAACTTAATTAAAGTTTTTCAGGTTTTTGGGAACGGCAATTTTTGATTGTACTATAGGTTAGTAAATTTATGAATAGAAGCGTTTTTATGTTATTGCTTGCTGCAATATTGTGCGGCGTAGCAGGTCAATTTAGTCTCAAGGCAGGAGCTAAAATATTAGGGCCTATTGGCGCTGCTAATTTAATAGAAAAAATTATAGCAATGGCTACTCAGCCGTTGATAGTAGGTGGTCTTTCTTTGTATGCAATTTCTTCGATCGGCTTTATTGTAGTTTTGTCGCGGGCCAACCTTAGCATAGTCTCGCCTTTACTGTCAATTAGTTACCTATTTACTGTTTTAGGTGGCAAACTGATATTTCACGAGCCTTTGCCGCCGCTGCGGTTAGTAGGCGTGGCGCTAATTATGACGGGAGTAATTTTTGTACTCAGAGGTCAAGCAGGGGGAGTGACTGGAGGCAACTAGCGACTTTTAAGATTGACGCTGGAGTGCTGAATTGATAACTTAGGTCAAAGGGTGTATTTGAGCCTTCTGTTATGAAATGATGCTGCTGTATGTCTAATATTTCTGAGCCTGTGAATCCGAATCAATTATTGAGCGATCGCACCGCAGTTCTTGCTACCATGCACCAAAAAGAACGGGTGATGGCTCCCGTTTTGGAACGAGAATTGGGTGTAAATATCCTAGTACCTGCGGAGCTTAACACTGACACTTTCGGCACCTTCACCAGAGAAGTTAAACGCTTAGGAACACAAATAGAAGCGGCTCGCCATAAAGCACAAAAAGCCCTAGAAATTGCGGGCGAAACTCTTGCCTTTGCCAGCGAAGGTACTTTCGGCCCTCACCCAATGATGCCGTATCTGCCAGCTAACAGAGAAATCGTAATTTTATTAGATCGAGCCAACAATCTAGAACTAATCGGCGACTCTTTCTCGGTTGAAACTAACTACAGTCACGAGTTAGTTTCCAGTATAGAAGAAGCAGATGATTTTGCTAAAAAAGCTGGATTTCCAGAACACGCACTGGTGGTTATAGTTGGCGACGCTGCACTCGGTAACGGCGAAATTGTCAAGGGCATTAGGACAGAAAAACAACTTTTTGACGCTGTGACAGCAGGCTTAAAAAAATCGTCAACCGGCCGAGTTCACATCGAAACAGATATGCGGGCGATGTACAATCCAACTCGGATGAAAAACATCGAAAATGCAACTCTCGATTTAGTTAAAAAATTTAAGCAATTCTGCCCGGAGTGCGGTTGGCCGGGATTCGATATTGCTGAGACGAAAATCGGATTGCCTTGCGGACTGTGCTATTTTCCGACTCAGCTAGCGCGATCGGCAATCTATAAATGCAAAAAGTGCGGTTATACTAAAGAAAAACTATTTCCCGACGGTCGAGAGACTGCCGATCCTTCCCTTTGTCAATATTGCAACCCTTAGAAAAATAATTAATTGCACAAAAATAGTAAAATTTGTCACAATATTATTGATAGTTCCCTAATTAAATTCACTAATGATAGCCGTAGAAACAGAACGCAACTGGAAACCCGTTATTAAAGAATTCGAGGCTGTAGTTGGCAAAAATGGCGTCGTACAGCGCCGCGAAGAATTGATTGTCTATGAGTGCGACGGACTCGCCAGCTACCGCCAGCGCCCCGCCGTGGCGGTATTGCCTCGAACTACGGAGGAAGTGGCGCAAGTGGTCAAAATATGCGATCGCAACTCAATTCCCTGGGTTGCTAGAGGCGCAGGAACAGGCCTTTCCGGCGGCGCTTTGCCTGTAGAAAACTGCGTGCTGATTGTCACTGCCCTGATGCGAAAAATCCTGAAAGTAGACTTAGAAAATCAGCAAGTAGTCGTGCAACCGGGAGTAATTAATAACTGGGTAACGCAAGCAGTTAGCGGCGCAGGTTTCTACTACGCGCCCGATCCTTCCAGTCAAATTGTTTGTTCGATTGGCGGCAACGTTGCCGAAAATTCAGGCGGGGTTCACTGCCTCAAATACGGAGTCACAACGAATCACGTTTTAGGATTAAAATTGGTGCTTCCCGACGGTTCTATTGTCGATGTCGGTGGCGAAATTTCCGAAATGCCCGGTTACGATTTAACTGGTGTATTTGTCGGTTCTGAAGGCACTTTAGGAATCGCTACAGAAGTTACTCTGCGAATTCTCAAAGCGCCGGAATCGATTTGCGTTCTGTTGGCCGATTTTGCCAGTATCGAAGCAGCAGGAGAATCGGTTTCCGATATTATCAGCGCTGGCATTATTCCCGGTGGCATGGAAATCATGGACAACATCAGCATCAATGCTGTGGAAGATGTGGTGGCAACTGGATGTTATCCCCGCGATGCGGCGGCAATTCTACTCGTAGAAATCGACGGTTTAGAAGTGGAAGTGGCCACAAACAAACAGCGAATTGCTGATATTTGCAAGCACAACGGAGCGCGAAATATCACCACGGCCAGCGACCCGGAAACGCGCCTAAAAATTTGGAAAGGGCGGAAAGCTGCTTTTGCGGCGGCGGGCCATCTCAGCCCGGATTATTACGTGCAAGATGGCGTAATTCCGCGAACGCAAATGGCTTATGTTTTGAAAGAAATTGAGGGTTTGAGCGAGAAATACGGTTATCGAATTGCTAATGTATTTCATGCCGGAGACGGGAATTTACACCCGCTAATTTTGTACGATAACTCGGTAAAAGGTGCGCTGGAAAAGGTGGAAGAATTGGGCGGAGAAATTCTCAGGCTTTGCGTGAAAGTTGGGGGAAGTCTTTCGGGGGAACACGGCATCGGCGCTGACAAGAAGTGTTTTATGCCGGATATGTTTTCCGAGGTAGATTTGGAGACGATGCAGTGGGTACGTCAGGTGTTTAATCCGAAAGGTTTGGCGAATCCGGGGAAGATGTTTCCGACGCCGAAGACTTGCGGGGAAGCGGCGAGGGCTAAGGTTGAAACTTTTAAGAAGTTGGAGGGTGCAGAGGTTTTTTAATTAGTTATTTAGGGGGGTAAGGTGAGCAGAAAAGCACCTGACAATTCTCTCTACAATGGGGAGGCAAAGCCTCTAAGTATGCGTTCCCAGCCAGAGTCGGGTAACGAGAAAAAACGATTTTTCTCGTTTTTTAGGAGTGCGAACGTCCCGCTCGCTTGTTTGCCTGTATATCAAGTTGGTAAAGCGCGGATTGCCCATTCTGCGCTAAGGTGCGATCGGAATTTTGATAGTAAATTCCGTGCCCTTGCCCAATTCCGAAGTACAATATAATTCGCCTTTGTGTCTTTCTACAATAATTTGATAGCTAATTGACAAACCCATTCCCGTGCCTTTACCAATGGGCTTGGTAGTAAAAAATGTATCGAATATCTGCTGTTTGACTTGCTCAGTTATTCCCGGGCCGTTGTCGGCAACTTTAATTTCTACAAAATTGCCGACAACTTCCGTACTAATCCTAATCTGGCTAGGATTTTCTAGTATTTGTTGACAATTTTTTCTAGTGTTCGCATCTTCTAAAGCATCGATTGCATTGCTGAGAATATTCATAAAAACTTGATTGATCGGCCCAGCAAAACACTCAACAGTCGGTAATTCTCCATATTGTTTTACAATTTGAATTGGCGGCTTTTCTCCGTTCCCTTTCAAACGGTGATTGAGAATTAACAGCGTGCTGTCAATACCTTCGTGGATGTTAACGGGTTTCATCTGTGAATCGTCATGGCGCGAAAAGTTCCGCAGCGACTGCACAATCTGGCAAATCCGCTCGACACCCACGGTCATTGAAGAGAGTATTTTAGGTAAATCTTCAGCTAAAAAATCGAGTTCATTTTCTTCTCTTTCCTGTTGAATTTCCGCGACAGGTTCGGGATAATGCTTTTGGTAAAGTTCGAGGTGGTGAAACAAGTCTTGAGTATAATTTGTGAGATGAGTGAGATTGCCGTAAATGAAGCTGACTGGGTTGTTAATTTCGTGAGCGACGCCAGCCAGTAGCAAGCCCAAACTAGACATTTTTTCGCTTTGAACTAATTGGGAATTAGTGGCTTTGAGTTCGTTAAGTGTGGCGGCTAGTTGAGCGGCTTGTTCTCTGCTTTGTGCTTCAGAATTATGCAAGGCTTCTTCGGCTTGTTTACGCTGAGTGATGTCTCTCTGTACACCAATAAAATGAGTTAATTTGCCCATTCGATCGCGCACAGGAGATATTGAGAAACAATTCCAGAACGCGGTTCCATCTTGGCGGTAATTCTTTAATATTACCTTGCACTCGCTTTCTGTTTGCAAGGCTTGGCGAATTATTTCTACTGCAGCCGGATCTGTATCGCTTCCGTGCAAAAATCGGCAGTTTTTTCCGATAATTTCCTGCCGCCGATAACCGGTCATGCTTTCAAATGCGGGATTGCAATAAATAATTGGATGTTCTGGGTCAGTGGCGTCATAAATCGTAAATCCGGTGCTACTAGCTGCTATAGCTCGATCGTACAACCAAAGCATTTCTTCTGCGCGCTTGCGATCGGTAATGTCCCGCAGCGTAGCTAAATAAGCCATTTCTCCGTCCCATTCCGTTTCCACCACCCGCATTTCTACTACAGCATTTGCTTTTTGCTTGCGAATAGCTTCAACTTCTGTTTGCACGACGCGAGTTCCTGCTGCTTCTGTTTTTCCAACTTGGGGGATAATATCCGTCGCCATCTCAAGGTCGCAAGCTGAAACTTCTACTACTAAATTACCAAAAAATGCTTGACCTAGAAGTTCCTCTGCCGTGCAGTTAAACAGCGCTTCTGCTGACTGGTTGGCAAAACAGACAAGTCCTCGCTTGTTAACGATTGCGATGCCGTCGGCATTTTTCTCGATCACATTCCGAAACCGAGATTCGCTAGCTTTCAAATCCTGCTTTAGCTGTTCCATTACTCGCTCCATCTGCTGCATTTCGCACAGACTAAGACTATAAGCTTCGGAAATGTTGGCCTCGGTCGAATTCTCGGCTCTTTTTTTGGGAATCTGTTGGTACTCTGTTCTATGGGTCAGATTAGGAGCCGTTTTTTTATGGTTCCTGCTAATATTACTGAGCTTATTTTCTGGATCGGCTTCTTGAAAAAACATATTTCTACCCTACCCAATTATTTTCTAGATTAATGTGTTGCGATCGCCCAATTTTCCGGGAATTTTAGGGAGATAGCAATTTACACCCGATGCTAGCACATTACTTTTCTAATTCATCCTAAAACTTCGTTAAAATTCCTGAGTAATCGCCCTATAATTATCTATAACGTTTTATTAAGTAATTTCAACAACATTAATACTTACGTAGTAAGAGGAATTGTGCAGGATATATATGGCTTCAATCCCCCTCCCACTCACAAAATAATCCGTTCCACGCAAAAGTCCTAAATATTTAGAAGCCACGGGTCAGTATAAATTATTATATAATTTGAAAAAAAAATATAGTTAAAAATTAGCGGACTCATCTTTAAATCATCAAAAATAATCATAATTAGCCCTTACCAAATCATCTCCCTGCAGGCAGATGTGATATAGAATATAACCTATCTATTTTTGCGATCGCAACTTCAAACCAATGGCACGTCTAGCACTTCTGAGCACATCCAATAAAAGCGGACTAATCGACTTAGCGCGCAGTCTAGTAGAAGAATTTGAATTTGACATAATTAGTAGTGGCGGGACAGCAACTGCCCTCAAAGAAGCAGGCATCCCAGTGACCAAAGTTGCGGAATATACTGGTTCTCCCGAAATTTTGGGAGGGCGAGTCAAAACACTTCACCCGCGAATCCACGGTGGCATTTTAGCACGCCGCGATGTACCGGAAGACCTCGCAGATTTAACCGCCAATCAAATTCGGGCGATCGATCTAGTTGTAGTGAATCTGTATCCATTTGAAGAGACAATTTCTAAACCAGGAGTTACTCTAGCAGACGCAATTGAGCAGATAGATATCGGCGGGCCGGCAATGTTGAGAGCCTCAGCCAAAAACCACGCTCATTTGACAGTGTTGTGCGACCCAGAACAGTACAATACTTATTTAAAAGAACTGCGGGAAAATGGCGGCGAAGCTTCCTTAGAGTTTCGGCAAAGATGTGCGCTAGAAACCTTCAAACATACAGCCAATTACGATCGCGCGATCGCAAATTATCTCAGCAGCCAATCCGCAGAAGAATCTTCGCTACCAGACGAGTTTAATTTATCAGGAAAAGAGTTGCAAACTCTGCGCTACGGCGAAAATCCCCATCAAGCCGCCACCTGGTATCAAAGCGGAACTACACCGACAGGCTGGACGACTAGCACCATCCTGCAAGGCAAAGAATTAAGCTACAATAATTTAGTAGATTTAGAAGCAGCAAGGCGGCTGATCGTAGAATTCCCCGACACACCCGCGGCCGCTATTCTGAAGCATACAAATCCTTGCGGCACAGCCTTGGGAACAACTATTTCTGAAGCGTATCAAAAAGCCTTTGACACCGATTCAGTCTCAGCTTTCGGCGGCATTGTCGCCCTCAATCGCCCCATTGATGCTGCTACCGCAACGGCGTTAACTCAAACATTTTTAGAATGTATCGTCGCGCCGGGGTGCGAACCAGAAGCCGAACAAATTATCAAGAAAAAGGCGAAAGTTCGAGTATTAATTTTGCCAGATTTGACTCAAGGCCCGCCACAAACTGTTAAAGTTATTGCAGGCGGTTTGCTGGTGCAAGACTCAGATAATGTAGTAGAAGAAACTAGCAAATGGCGGGTTGTTACTGAGAAACAGCCGACGGCGGCAGAGTTGGAAGAATTGCTGTTTGCTTGGAAAGTAGCGAAACACGTCAAATCTAATGCGATCGTTGTGACGCGCGATCGCACTACAATCGGTGTCGGCGCCGGACAAATGAATCGCGTCGGCTCAGTTAAACTAGCATTGGAACAAGCAGGAGAGAAGAGCAAAGGAGCGATTTTGGCCAGCGACGGTTTCTTCCCCTTCGATGATTCAGTCAAAACTGCGGCTGAGGCGGGCATAATTGCGATCGTCCAACCGGGCGGAAGTATGCGCGATCGAGATTCCATTGAAGCCGCCAACCAACTTGGAATCACAATGGTTTTCACTGATATCCGCCACTTCTTGCATTAGTTTTTGTTAGGAATTATGCCTAGCAATTCTCGATTGTGTACCATATTGTAGGGATACAATAGTGTTCGCGGGTGTCAACTTAAGTCGAAAAGCTTTCATAAATCTCGTTTCTCCCCGAGTCTAGATCCCCCTAAATCCCCCTTAAGAAGGGGGACTTTGAGAAGAATCCTGTCCCGTCTTAAGACGGGAGACTTTGACACTCTTGTCTCCCCCTTAACAAGGGGAACTTTTACACTCTTGTCCCCCCCTTTTTTAGGGGGGTTAGGGGGGATCTGGAAGGCTATGACACCAATCAACACTGTTATGTCGTACCAAATTCCCAGTTGCGTCCTTCAAAAATTATGACTAGCACAATTCAACCGCAAATTAAACCTGAAGACGTAAAAGTCAAAATCCTGCTCACTGGCGGACATCAATGCACCGTCACGCTCAAATCTGATACACCATTATTCCACAGCCTGATCAAAACATTAGTCGATCGCACCCAACAAACACTGGGTTTTTCGCCCTTATTTCAAATCCCCATAGACGACGGGCGTTCCACCCTTTTTTTTCCCGCCGAACACCTAGTCGGATTAGTCACAGAACCCCCAATTTACTTGCAGCAACTGCAACCGCAGCAGCCTGCAACTCCCGTAGAAATTCCAGCCACAGAAATTCCCGCCCCTGCGCCGCCTGTAAATGACGATTTAATCTCTCGCTACGCCCAAATAGACAACTTTTTGACCCCTGCCGAAAAGAACAAACTCCTTAAATATGTCTTAGCAAAAGAATCAGAATTTGTGAGTACCAGCACCTCAACCAATGCCGAAGATTACCGCCGTTCGATGGTACTCCACTCGTTCCCCGAATTTTCGGAACTGATGGTTAATCGCATCAAAGCAATTCTCCCCGACGTGCTGAAAAGTTTAAATATTCCGTCTTTTCCCCTGGGTGAGATAGAAGCTCAGCTAACCATGCACAATGACAACAACTTTTATAAACTTCACAACGACAGTGGCTCGCCAGATACCGCCAGCCGATTTTTTACTTACGTTTACTATTTCTATCGAGAACCCAAGGGTTTTTCAGGTGGCGAGTTGCAGATTTATGACAGCAAAATCGAGAACAATTTTTATGTTGCGGATAAGACATTCAGAACTGTTGAACCTCGCAATAACAGCATAGTATTTTTTCTGAGTCGCTATATGCACGAAGTTTTGCGAGTTAGCTGTCCCTCAAAAGCTTTTGCTGATAGCCGCTTTACTATTAACGGCTGGGTACGCAAAGCAAACTGAGGTTAATTCATAGTCCTGGACGCACTAATCACCGAATTTTGTCATTCTGAGTGAAGCGAAGAATCTCAAATTATTGCCACACCGTTACAATGCGTAAGTCCCGATATGTGAGATTCTTCACTTCCCGCCTACGCTCAGAATGACAGAATTACCTTACTCAAAACGATTTCATTCTTACTCCAGTGCTCCAGCACTTTTGAGCAATTTCACCACAGTGGAATAACCCTTATACTCAGCCAGCATTAAAGCTGTATAATTTCCCGGATTTTTGTGGTTTAGTTCTGCACCCGCATCAATTAAAATTGTTACTGCCTCAGCATAACCCCGATGTGCTGCCCACATTACAGCGGTTGCGCCCGAATCATCTAGCAAGTTGACATCCGCACCTTTTTCGACTAATAATTGGACGATCGCCACATAGCCGCGATCGCACGCCTTCATTAAAGCCGTTTTCCCCAAATCCGCCGGGATATTGGGATCGGCACCGCCGTCAAGCAAAGCCTTCACCGTCTCGGTATGTCCGTGAAACGCAGCCAGCGTCAAAGCCGTCTCCCCAAAGTTTTTAGCATTCAGAAAATCAGCCCGATTTGAGTTTACTTTTTGCAGCAAAGCCGATACGATCGCACTATGGCCGTGAACAGCCGCCACCAGTAAAGGCGTATCGCCCAACCGATTTCTCGAACCGACACTAGCACCTCGGTTTAATAGCAATTCCACCACATCTTCGCAGCCTTCAATCACCGCAAAATTCAAAGCAGTTTCATCATCTTTATCCTTAGCGTTGATATCGGCGCCAGCATCGAGTAAGATATGGGCGATCGCCGCATTTCCCCCAGCAGCAGCGGCCATCAAAGCCGTGCCCCCATCTCCATTTTTCACATTCGCATTAGCACCCGCACCAAGCAAAGTTTGCACCACATCAGTATTGCCGGCATCCGCAGCCAAAGTTAAAGCAGTTTCTCCGTTTTTGTCGGGAATTTCGACATCAGCACCAGCAGCCAACAGCGCCTCGACAACCGCCAAATTTCCCGCCGTCGCAGCCAGCATCAAAGCAGTTTTGCTCTCTAGATTTTTAACATTAGCATCCGCCCCACACTTGAGCAAAATTCGCACAATTTCAGCGCTTCCTTGACGGACAGCTAAAAACAGCATATAATTGTCAGCAACAGCACCCGCATCCACCAAAGCTTTTACAACAGCTTCATGACCCGATAAAGCAGCTATTTTCAGAGCAGAATCTCCATCTTTATCTCGCACATTTACATCAGCATTAGCATCAAGTAACATCCGCACAACATTGATATCGCCCTTCAGACAAGCCGCCATCAAAGCCGTACTTCCATCATCATTTTTAGCATTAACATCAGCACCTGCAGCCAGCAACAGCCGCACAGAGTCAGCCTGTTTGTGAGCCGCCGCCAGCATCAAAGCCGTCAGCCCAAAACGCCTGCTCACCTGGTTGACATTAGCGTCATTGTTTAGTAGACTACGCACGATTTCTGTATAGCCCTTTTGGGCCGCAAACATCAAAGCCGTCGTCCCCTCAGAGTCTTTGGCGTTAGCGTTAACATTCTTAGCGAGTAAAGCTTGGACGTGAATAATGTTGCCAGTCTTGGCGGCTTGAATCAATACAGCGTCTTGTTTAGTGGCAGCCATAATAGTCTCTCATACCGTATATTTTTACCGTCGCACGAGACGGCCTGACTGGTATGCTAAGTTTTATGAAGTATGTTTGCTAATCCTCAGAACACTATGAATCTCGAAATTCCTCAGTCAGTGAAAGTTTGGAGCCAATTCTTCCACCCAGTTTTAATGTGGGTACTGCTGGCCATCTCATTTTATGCTTTGTATCTCGGCCTGCAAATCCGCCGTACCAGAAGCGCCGAAGGCGAAGTCAAAAAAGAGTTAATTAAGGGCAAATTCAACATCAAGCATCACCAGATGGGTTCTTTGCTGCTAGCCTTGATGGTAACAGGTGCAGTGGGCGGGATGGCCGTCACCTACATCAACAACGGCAAGCTATTTGTGGGGCCGCACTTGCTAGCAGGGTTGGGAATGACGGCAATAATTGCGATCGCAGCCTCGCTGACTCCTTTGATGCAAAAAGGCAGTGATTGGGCGAGAAACACTCACATCTTTCTGAATATTGTGCTGTTAGGGCTGTTTGGCTGGCAAGCGGTATCAGGCGTGGAAATCCTGCAAAGAATTATCAGTAAAATGTGATCGTTTGGGTAAGATTGCTAATTGCTAATTGCCTTAGCGCGATTAGTGATTAGCAATTAAAGTCGGATTTTTTTAGTTGTTTAATAGCCAAGCTTTCCTTTGGATGATATAATAGAATAAAGTTAAATTGAGCGAACAAATTATAAGATTAATTAGGGAGCTTTTTCAAATTCAAAGAAGGAAAGCCATGCTAGAAAACCTGATCAAATACTTTGTCTACGCAACAAAAGGCTATATTACAAAAACGCAATTAATCAAGTTTTTGTATTTAGCAGATCTTTATGCTGTCAAATGGACAAACAAGCAGCTTACTGATTTAGATTGGCGTTATTATTACTATGGGCCTTGGAATGAAGGCATAGACGCTGCTTTAAATCAAATGAATGGCAAAGAGATTTTTCAAGAATCTCAGGGAGACAGTATATTCATCAGACTTGGTGAGGGAGCTGGTAATGTGGATGATTTAAAGTTACCTTTAGGTCTGAAGCTCATGCTTGACAACATCAGGAGAGAATGGGCTGGTGCAGGAGATGATAAACTGAAGCAGTTACTAGATTATGTCTATAGCACTGCTCCCATGCTTGAGGTTAAATATAGCCACGAACCAGAGGAAAAGGTGAGACTTAATCTCTACAAAGAAAGAGAAAAGTTAATGAGTGAATTGGGGTGAGCGAGTGGCTGGACAAAAACCGCGTCAAGGTTGGATTTATTTTATCAATCCCTATAGAGTATCTCTTCGTTGCAAACTCGGTCATCATCATATTTATGAGATAAATCAACCAGGGGAGATTGAATGCAAGACAATTTCTTGCACTCAGGTGATTAATTCGAGTCGGGTTTTTCGGGGAGAGCATCCTTATATCGTTTGGACAAGTGACCAATTTCAAGATGACTCTAAATACATCCAAACTTTGACGCTGATTCCGTTGACTTCACAAGAAACCTATAAAGGTTTGCCAACTGTATATCCGATTAATTCTACAAGCACAAATGGTCTTGATAAGAATTCCTTCGCTCTAGTGCATCAGATATGTACTGTTGATGCTAATTGTTTTAAAGACTCGGAAGGGGATTGGCTTAAGCGAGTTGGACAACTGGATAAAGCAGATAAGGAAGCGATAGAGGAACGTTTAAAGTATTTTTTAAATCTTGGGGATAATCCGGGTGAAGATTGGTTTATTGAAAATGCGTCTATAGAACTTTTACAGAAAGTGTTTAATTATCTGCCAGAGGAAACCACAAAAAGTATGGCCATAGAAAAACTGATCGACGATTTGCGATCGTAGTCAATGAGTAGTAATAGATCGTAGAGGTCAAGAAGGTTTTTGCAGTGGACTTGAGCACTCTCGCTATATCCTGTTAACCTTCTCGATTGTCCAAACGGCATTTAGCCACATCTCACAAAAAAAATTAAAAAAGGCGGCACCCAGATTTGAACTGGGGGTGGAGGTTTTGCAGACCTCTGTATGATGTCGGAAAGTCCTATCTATCAAAGGTTTAAAAACAAGTATACCGAAATTGCATTAAATTTGCATTAATAATGCCGTTACATCGTTTAACCTCTAGCTAAAAACAAAATTCACATTTGCTAGGATTAATTTGCATAGATTACGTCCAACCATCATGAACATTGACTGTATAAGATTAAACATTCCCTACAAGTCACAAATTGATAATCGGCTGCATCCTAGCGGAACGTGTAACACTACCAGCATTGCAATGCTAATGGAAGGGCTAGGTGTTAAACGCAAAAATCCCTCTTTACAATTAGAGGATGAATTGACGGCACATATGCGAGATACAGGGTTAAGCCGTCACTCACCCCAAGATTTAGCACGTGTTGTGCGACAATACGGACTCAAAGACACATTTAAGGATAACGCCACTATAGAGGAGGTAAAAAAACACTTACTAACCTTTAACGGTGTAGTAATTCACGGATATTTCACTGAGGCTGGTCACATCGTAGTCGGTACAGGATTTGACCGACAAGGGCTTTACATACACGATCCATGGGGAGAGTATTTTGACTCAGGATATCGAAACGACTTGCCAGGAGCCCATTTACTTTACAGTTATGATTTAATACGCCGCACTTGCATGACAGACAATCAATTTTGGGTGCATTTTATCTCTAAATAATAATTAAAACCCTGTATCCTCGCTTTCAAACTGTTTTTTAAATGCCGCTTCTATTTCTTGTATGGTTCCACCGGGTCTATACCCTATTTTTTTGGCTAAAACATTTTCTATGTCTGTAACCCTTCCCGATAAAGATATAAACAATCCCATCAGTGCCATTTGTCGATTAAATATAATACTTAACCGCTTAAATACCGTAGTAGGTAGTTGAAAACATACATAACACGCTCCTAAAAAACCGCCAATTTTAATAATAGTATCTACCATGTCCGCGTTGACAGGTGCCATAATTTTATTGAAAAATACAGTAATAATTCAAGTTTAACTCAGGAGCTAACTTTATGGCAACAAACAAAAAGCCTCGTGTAGCCGACTTAAAATTAGACGCTAACGAACCAAGCTTGTTATTTGCTATGCAGCAAATGCTAAGCACTGGCGGTGTGGACTTTAAAGAATGGTGGGAACATTGGGAAGAAGGATATAATGAGCGAGACGATAAAAAGTCAAATTTTAAAATCAAAGAATGGCGGAAAGTAGGTGAACGTCCTGCTTATATTGAAATTACACCATCTCGCAAAAATGGTGGCGTAAAGTCAATTGAATACATACCTAACAAAAAAAATCCAAAAGTTAGCTTTATGTGTTCTGGTACGGATGCACAAATCATTAACCAAATTGTACAAATAGAACATTTTCAAATCGCTGCTGGTGTAGATTGTTTATCTGGTAAAAATTCTAAACCACCTTTAAAAGGGTTCCCATTAATCAAATTAACTTTTTATCAATCTTATGACGATACAAAAAAACGTGCCGATGGAACTCGTAAAAGTCCTACACGCGGAATTAAGTATATTAGAATGCCCGGTTTTACCGATGACCAATCTGTAGTAGATTTTGGTTTAGCTCAGCTTATAAAACCTGGTGATGTTAGTAAATGGGCAAAAGGTATTTTAAATACTTTTGCCTTGCCAGATTTATATAAATGGGACAAAGGTAAAAACGTTATTAGCTACACTGGCGTAATTGCACGGCTACAAGGTTTAGAAGGTTGGGCATACTGTACAAATGAAAATGAAGGAAAAAAGCTTTTTGCGGCTATGTTGACTGCTGTGGGCAAAAAAGTAGACCCGTTAGGATTTAATTTTAGTGGAAACACAGAACCAGCTAAAAAATTTGCACCGGGTAAGCCAACTAAAAAATTATTAGGGCAAGAATGGGATGCAGACGAGTTTAGACCTACTGACACTGTAATCTTTAGTCGGGCTGATTTGTGGCTGCCTAAAGTAGGCTCTAGTATTCCTTTGGTGCAAGGTACAGCATTAATGTACAAAAATTAGAGTGTGGACTTGTGCAAACCTATATAGGTTTGACGGTAATTTTGGGTGTGTGCTTAGGGATTTACATCTAAAAAGTTAGAGTTATATTAAAAACATCTTTTTAAAGGATGTTTGATTATGGCATTAGCCTCGTTTACGGTCGAAAGGGCGGGTACAGGTGTATTGTTAATGCGTTTAGACGATACAACTTACGATACTGTAATTGCTCCTATCGTAGGTGCCACCAAACTTGCTGGCTCTCCTCCTGATGGCGCTAGCAGCGAGACTACGGTAGAAGGAGTCAAAAAGGGAGTTATCGGCTCTGTTAAGGTTTCTTATAAGGTAGGAACTAAACGCAAAACTTCTCGATTGATCGTTGCTTTGCCTAAACTTGATACAGTCGTAACCGAGTTACCTGGCAAGGCGTTTCGCACAGGTATTATCACCAGGGTAAGAGCATCTCAATTAGGCTTGACACAAGGACTCAGAAGAATCTAATGTAGGGTCAATAAAACAAGAAAAG
>NZ_JAUBSD010000073.1:0-38374 GCF_036704575.1 Microcoleus sp. K5-D4 | reverse complement strand
CGTGTCATTGGTTTTCTTACCGGATGGTCGTGGATTTTACATTCTTTATCTCTATCACATCTTTAAAAAAATGGTATAAGGATAATCAGAAATCTGTGCTGGGAAATATGGTGGCGGCGGGTAAGTTTCTGAAATATAGCCGATGGGAAAATTACGGCACGACTTTGGGAATTAAAGCGGGAAATCAATTGGAAATGGTGACGGCTAGAATCGAAGGTAAGCCGAATTGGAGTCAACATTGGTTTTCTCTGACTTGCGGGCCGAGATTGGTTAAAGGGGGGAGAGTTTGGCTGTCTCCTTTATCGGAAGGTTTTAAAGATTCTCATGTTTTGGGCGTGGGTTCGAGAACGGCGATCGGCTTTCCGGCTTCCAGAGATAAGTTATTTTTGGTGACTTTTCTTGATAGTTTGTCTTTGGAAGCAGAAGCTAAAGTTATGCAGAGTATCGGCTGTTTTGAAGCGATGAATTTGGACGGGGGCGCTTCGGTGGGTTTGGCTCATCAAGGGGAGATTTTATTGCCGCCGGGGCGGAATTTGACGAATGTGCTGGTGGTTTACGATCGCGAATATCGAGCGCCGGCTCAGCTAAAGGAGTCCTGGGAACGCTTTCAAAAGGGATCTCGACCTTCCCCCGATCCGTCCGTTTTTTTTGATTGATCTAGCAGAAGAAAGTTCGGCAACCAAGCACGCGATCGGGATGTAACCGATGGAAGAAAGAAGTCCGATGGAAGTCAGAATCGAGGGAGCATCCCGATTTTGGGTAGTGCTCTCGAGGGAAGGATGAGAGAATTAGAGATAATGCTATAACCAGTGCTGGGGATACGTCCTTTCTGCCGCTAAATTATTAAAGATGACGGCGCACAAGACCAAAATTATTGAGCCCTCAAAAGCAGGTGTTAGCAAAAATTTCCAGTCTGGTTTGGTCATCATGACGACTAAGGCAACTGCTCCCGAAGGCGGATGTAGAGTTCGCGTAATCTGCATAATTCCGATCGCAGTAGAAACAGCCATTCCCATCGCCCAGGGAGAAGAACCGAGAAAATGCAGAATCATTAAACTGGTGAGAGCAGCTAAGAAATTGCCCCCAATGACATTCCGGGGTTGAGCCAAAGGGCTGTCAGGGACACCAAAGATCAGAACGCTTGTAGCACCAAACGGAGCCATTAGTAAAGGAGAATTAGTTTTTACAGCAAGATAGGACGTTGCAGTAATTGCCAAAAAACTGCCAATCCAACTCCAAAAAATATGCCGAGGATGAGGTCTGTCTACTGGGCAGGTCAATGAACACGATCGCCATCTCCCAAAGGTTTTAAACCAATAACTTTCCCATTTCAGTCGAATTTTTTTACTGTCAATCATAAATTAGGTTACTTGATAACCAGGCTTCTTAAATTGTCGGAACTAGCCTCCGGTAAAGTTAAGATATCATAACAATTGCTCAAAAAGTAGCTAAAGGCACAGATTTTTTACTTGTATGCCACCCAAGCAGCAGCTAACCACTCGCTGGGAACCCACTAGCAAGTTTGGTCGGTTTGGCAACAGACGTTATCGGCAGTCGCACAACTTCACCGTTAGCCGTCAGAGTTATTGATGAGGGTAAAGCCAAAGGTTATTTGTAAGGTGCGATGCCCAGTAAGAATGAATGGAAAGATCGCACCCACACTTTGAGATAAGTCTCTAGGTCAGAATGCGATCGCCGTTTTCTGGTTAGTGCGAGACGATCGCACTCGGATATAATTACGAACTTAATCTTTGCTACGGAGAGTTTTCCCACTCGGCGGTAAGCTTGCGGAAATTGTATTGAGATGCGCCGGGGTGACAAGTAACGCAACTGCTGATATTTGCGGGTTGCGACATTTTGACTTTGGGGTGCAGTGCTTTGAAATAGCGAGAACTCGCGACTCGGTAGGTGAGTTCTTCGTCTTTGGCTTGGGGACGCGAAAAAGTTTGCAGGTAGTTCCACACTAGCAGGCGGGGCGGGTCTACTAGCAGTTTGATGGTTTGTCCGTAGTGTTGGGAATCTTGCAGCAATCGGCGCCAAGTTTCTGTAGGTAAGACTTGCGGCGGTAAAGCGATGTGACAGGTAGCGCAGTTTTCTAGGTACAGTTGCTGTCCGAGTTGGTAGCGTTCGGGAATGCGATCGACCGTACCAGTATCCTCGATCGAAGACACCTGAGCAAGTCGCGCGGGAGTGCGAGAGTAGGCAGTCTGAGCTGCAACCCATCCGCCGCAGGTACAGCAAATAATTATCAACACTAGCAACGTTGAGTAAAGCCCCCGCAAGCCTACTCTGCGACGTTTGCGGGGTTTTTCCTGTTTCATAATTCTGAATTTATTTTTGGTTAAATCACGGGTATACTCATGCCTTCGCGGGCTAAGCAGCTATTGGCGAACGCTGCCTGCACCTCTGCTTCTGTACGATCGAGAAAATTGTCGTCGTGACCCGGATCGTGGTGAAACATCACGATTTTTTTGACTCCAGCAGCTTTGGCTATTTCTACTCCTGCTTGCCAAGTCGAGTGTCCCCAGCCGACTTTCGGGGTTTTGAAGTCGTAATACTCTTCGTTGGTGTAGTTGGCGTCATAAATCAGCACGTCGGCGTTGCGAGCTAGGTGTACCACATTGTCGTCTAGGCGATCGGGAAAATGTTCTGTATCGGTGCAGTAGACGGCCGTGTGTCCCTCCCAGGTGACTCGATATCCGATCGCCGTATTAGGATGGTTGAGCAGCGCCGTTTCTATTTTCACATCGTCGAGTTCGAGAATATCCCCAGGCGTCAAATCGTTGAATTTGAGGTCTGACTGCATCACTTGGATGGGGACGGGAAAATTGGGGTGCAGCATTTGGTCGGCAAGACGGTGTTTGATGGTAGTGCCGTTGGGGGCGATCGCACCGTAAATGTGAAAGCAGTTCCCTGGGATAAAGGCGGGAGTAAAGAACGGAAAGCCTTGAATGTGATCCCAGTGAGTGTGGCTGAAAAACATATGGGCTTCCACCGGCATTTGCCGCAGCAAGTTTAGACCCAGAACTCGCAGGCCCGTACCGCCGTCAAAAATCAGGCGTTTTTTGCCCAAGCGCATTTCTACACAGGAGGTGTTGCCTCCGTAGCGCAGTGTTTTGGTGCCGGGGGTTGCGATACTGCCCCGCACGCCCCAAAACTGAACGACAAACTCGGTCAAAGGACTATTTTCCATAGTGGCTTTGTGATCGGAAGGCTGTGGATTGGGTAGAGAGGGTGCGGAATCTGGCATTTTTTTTAGCTTTGGCGGCAGGAACGGCGGCAGGAACTTGGGAGTTGAAATCTTAGTTTTTACTTTTTAGTGATTAGCAATCTGTACTATAATAAAGCCCTTGATCGGGAAACTATTCGAGTGCCTAATACTTGGGCTGTTAGAACTATCAACCTTACCGATTCGTGTAGGAGATGTCACGCTTGAGAGATTATTTTTTGCATCATGCGGGCTGCCCGGCGGGTTCTGTGTTCTGAGATTAAGATAGCGCCTAACCAGAGTTGTTCGGGTAAAATTTCCTCAAACGTAGAACCCATTCCCCTGGGGTAGAATTTGCGCTTCATCTTACTCTAGGAGTAGTATTTTTTTCAAGATTGGGGCCGGGACGGGGTTTTCAGGAATGCCGTTCCGGTGACTCGGCATTAACGACGGATTTAGCCTTCTAGCTACCCGTTCCTCGACTGCATCGCCTCACGTGCAGCATTGCCTTAAGTTCGGCCCCCTGAGTTTTTAGTCGAGTTGCAGTCGAGGAGTGCGGGCTAGGGCTTTATTTGCGATCGGCTGCGATGCACTTTTCCACTAAGGGCATGACTTGATCGACATCTTGCCAACCCAGAATTTCCGTGACTTTTTTCTCCAAATTTTTGTAGGTTCTAAAAAATTCGGCTATTTCGTCCAAGCGGTGGGGGGCTACGTCTTTGAGGGACTTATAGTGAGCATAGCGGGGGTCTTTGTCGGGAACGCACAAAAGTTTTTCGTCCCTGTCGCCTCCGTCGATCATTTCCAGCATTCCGATCGGACGGGCTGCGATTATGCACCCTGGAAATGTGGGCTCATCCATCATCACCATGCCGTCGAGGGGGTCGCCATCATCGGCTAAGGTATTGGGTATGAAGCCGTAGTCGCACGGATATTGGACTGAGGAAGAAAGCACCCGATCGAGAGCAAAGGCTTGTAAGTCTTTATCAAATTCGTACTTGTTTTTGCTACCGGCGGTAATTTCGATGAGGACGTTGAGCAGTCCTGGTTTCGGCTGGGCCGGAATTAGCGATAAGTCCACAACAATATCTCCAAGTTAACAGATGATTGGGATGAGTGCTACTTGCCAAATCCCTTTGATAGCATTTTACGGGCGATCGGGCCTTTCGGCTGCATGAGATTGACCAAAAGCGGACGAGTGCGATCGGGGTTACACAATTTGAGGATGAGGCTTGTGGGGTGTCCCGCCTGCGGGGAAAATACACCGGAGGGGCGGGACGCATCCCACAGATTGAAAGGGTAATGCTTTGTTTTGGCGAGCGACAGATATTTTCACATCGATATATTCTTTTTACCGTATATTCTTTTTACCGTCTGTCAAAGTTATTTGAATTTTCAATCCCAACCACTGGCTTAGTTCTGTCGCTAACCACTCGATTTCTGATTCACTTAGTCCCTGTTTCACTCCTAGTCGATATTTTTGTTTGCCGACTTTAATAATTATGTGAGAAACTTTGTATCCAACTTTTTCAATTTCCAACTGCCTAATGTGCTGCCTGGGAGCTGGCTGAAAATGATTCCATCTCAGCCCCAGCAGATGGCTGCTATAGGATATTTGTTGGCGATCGATTACCAGATGCAATTCCCGAAATAGTGCAAAGATCGACATTACTCCAGTCGCTACTAATAAACTTCCTGACATCATCCTCAAAACCAATGGATTTATCGAAATTTTGTAATAATTAGTCCACAATGCGATACTCGCAGCAACCGCACCCGAAAGTATGGAAATCCAATCAAAAGCGAATCCATGTGGAGGAATTACAATCTCTATAAAATCCGAATTTTTCGTTAATTTAATATCGCTGGCTCGCGGCTGCACGGGCATAATACTTTTGGATATCTCGCGGGGATTTGCGAGCGAGTTCCATGCTTCCCCAGCCGAAGACAACCGTTTTTCCAAACTCGGTTCTGTCATCCACTCCAACCAATCAATTAAATTAGGATTTAGTTGCGTTACCCGATCGGCAAATAGAATTTTTAAATCCTGCTGCGACAGTTCGGTGGGATGCAAACCCGTTACCAAATAAATTAAAGTCGCACCCAAACCGTACAAATCCGAAGCCGGAACGGATCGCCCGCCAAATTGTTCCGGCGCCATATATCCGTAGGTTCCCACTACTGTAATCGTGCCGCCAAATTTTGCAGCTTGGTTCTGCACCGAACCGAAATCAACTAAATAAACTTGTCCGACAGTGTGACCGGATCTGTTGTGCAGTAAAATATTGCTGGGTTTAATATCGCGGTGGATGACAGGGGGATTGCGCTCGTGCAAATAAATCAAAATTTCTAACAGCGATTTAGCTAATTCTTTTACCTCGCTTTCGCTAAAATTACGGCCCGCTCGCAAATGCTCTTCTAAAGTTTTTCCCCCTACATAAGTCTGTACCAAGGCAAATCCTTTACTGTCTGGTTCGTCAATTTCCAGGTAATCGAGGTAGCGGGGAATTGCGGGGTGAGAAAGCGTTTTTAAAGTTTCCGCTTCCCGTTCAAATAGCTTGATGTCTTGCCATTCAAAATCGCTGCCGAGCAATAGCTGTTTGATGACAACTAATTCTTGAGTTTCCAAATCGCGAGCTAGCAGTGTTTGGCGACCAGTTTTTTTTCCCAGTTGCTGCTGCATTTCGTAGCGTTCTGCTAATATTTTGCCAGTCATTTTTTTCTATTAATTTAAATTAAAGTCCACTTTCTTTTTGATACCACCGGGCAAAAGACTTGCTACCTATCCCCATTGACAGCCCTGCAATGAGCGATGGTGCCACAACTACAAAAATATAATCAGTCAATGAGGGTACATAACTAAACGTATCGTCCCAAGGGTCAAAAAAAAGAGACTCCAAACCGAGCGTTTTCATAAAGAGGATGCTTGTAAAAGTACAGATTGCCATACCTATCGCAGTTAAAACCTGTCGGTGAAGCTGGGGATTAGTTAGGGGAAAAAACCACACTATCGTCACAAGTGAGATGATAATTCCGTTCTCCAAACCCAGCATTGCGCCGAGAAAAAGGCCGAGGATTCCTCCTGCAACTGTCCCCAGAATGGGCAACAGAAAGGTAGCGTAAAATGCTGCACAAATTCCTACAGCTATAGCTCCTGTCCCAGTGCTGCGCCAAATCGCAGTTGCGAACAACCTGCCGCTGCTCACAATTTTCCCCATTCTCAATGTTTGGGAATATTTATTTATTTGCTGTGGTTTGTCTAGAACTTCTTTTGCGATCTGGGCTGAGGTGGGACGGCGTTCTAAACTCGGATGAGTCATCCACTTCAGCCAATTGGTAAAACCTGGACTCAGTTGGCTGAATTGCTCGAATTCAATCTGCAAATCTTGTTGCGGTAAATCGGCAGGATGCTGCTTGGTAATTAAGGCGATTAATGTTGCTCCCAAGCCGTACAAGTCGGAAGCGGGAACCGCCCTCCCGCCAAATTGTTCGGGCGGCATATAGCCGTATGTTCCGACAACGGTGACTGTTTTTCCTTGTTGGGTTGCTAGGGTTTGAACTGCACCGAAATCGACTAGGTAGACTTCCCCGACGCTGTTGCCCGATCGATTCTTGAGTAAAATATTGCTGGGCTTAATGTCGCGGTGAATCACGGGGGGCTGTCGCTGATGCAGGTATGCGAGGATGTCTAATAATGCTGTGGCTAATTGTTTGACTTCGCTTTCGCTGAAGCTGCGGCCGTCTGAAAGATATTCTTGTAGGGATTTGGCTTCGATGTAAGTCTGAACTAGGGCGAATCCTTTGCGGTTGGGCGTGTCGATTTCAAAGGAGTCTAGATATCGGGGAATTGCAGGATGGGATAGGGATTTTAAGGTTTCGACTTCTCGCTCGAACAGTTTTAAGTCTTCCCAGTTAAAGTCGCTGCTGAATGAGAGGAGTTTGACTACTACTTGCTGTTGCGTTTTTAAGTCGCGGGCGAGTAAAGTTTGCCGTCCTGCTTGCTTGCCGAGCCGCCGATCGCACTGATAGCGATCGGCTAATATTTCTTTTGACAAATCGCCGATGTTTTGTCCGCTCATGTTCTCTTGCCCTAGAACCGATTAAACCTAGTGTAGTTGACAAAAGTGCAATAATCGGAAATCTTCGGGCTACGGAAAAAAAAATTCTGTCAAAGAGCAACCGCCTTTAAGAGCCAGCGATCGCACGATCAAGACCCGCCTGAGTTAAGCTTAAATTTAATTTTGGATTTGCTTGTAAAGTGACTGCACTACGTCGAGCAGACTCAAGACTTGCTGCCATTCGGGGGCATCGGGGTTGTAGCTTTTGGCGCGCTGAGTTTTCAAACTGTGGTGCAAGAGGGAAAGCAGCTCGTCTGGAGACTGTAAGGAATTTTCATCTTCATCTGCTGGGGTTTGGGCTGCATTTTCTTCGATATCTTCTTTAATTTTTTGTGCTCTATCGGCGAGGGCTAAAGATCTGCCTGCAAGGTTTTCCGGCATTTTTGGCTGTTCCGACAAAGACGCGCTGGTTAGTTCTACCAATAGTTGACAGACTCGATCGACCCATTCGTGATCGTTTACTGAAAAGGAACCAGATTTGAACACTTGCCCATCAGGTCTTTGTTGAATGCTTTGTACCTTCTGGATCAGAGGGATAGCCTTAACAGTGATATTTTCCGGGATTCTGGGGATATCTGACAGGGAGCTCCGAGCAATCTCCAGCAATAGTTGGTAAACCTGATCTACCCACTCAACATCTCCCGATTGCGAATTCCAATTATTCATAACTGACGCTAGTGGTTTTCTATATCTAAGACTAGAACATTGATTATCTGCGAAGGAAGCTCTTTTTAGGAGCCACTAACGCTATTAAGACTTACGTGGGCGGGGTGAGAAACCCGGTTTTTGAGCGGATGTTTCGTCGGCTTTCTCCAAGATTTTTCTCAGAAACCGGGTAACGCTGCTGCCAGTCCTAACTATTTTTAAGCGCTTCAAATAATAGAAGTGCTAAGTTTGTTGCGGTAGGTAGTGCGACCGAAACACCTAGGGCGAAACCCCGGCATCTCGCTTGCAAATTCAAATCCGGTTATATAACCATAATACCTGTTGGAGCTTATTTACGATTACCTCAATAGGATATTTAGGTTAATTGGTGGTGGGATGGGAGGCGCACCCCCGATCGCGATCGCCCCCGCCCCGAACCCTGACGCCACGGCCAGCATTTGCTGTGGGCTAGTGCTATTTTTCTGTGAGATTCCACACACCATCCCAGTTGAGTACGTCTGAAAACCCATGTTGAAATAACATACAGCGATCGATGTGCAATTTAGCTGCCTTGTTTTTCGGGTCAACTTTCAGAACGGCGTCAAATTCGCGTTCAGCGTCTTTAAAGGCTTGCTTGGCTTTTGGTTCTAAGGCTTTCTTAAACTCGCTCAGCAGTTTTTTCACCCGATCGAGTCCCAGGTTTTCAAATTCCTCATCTAACATTTCTGCAACTGTCTCGGAGGCCCGACTTTTAATTTTCGCCTGCAATAGCTGCCTGATCTCGGCAGGTTTCAGCCGCTTGATTTGAGGATTTGATGGTTCTAAGATGTCTGCTTCCAACAGCTTTTTGACATCGCCTTCTTGCAAGTATTTAATATCGTCTGCTGATAGGGGCTTGATTTTTGCTTGCAGCAGCATTTTGGCTTCGTCTTCCGAGAGGTTTTTGATGCCTTCAAATTTCAGCAGTTGGATTTCTGTCTGCAACAGTACGATGAGTTTGTCTGCTTCGGACAGGTTTTTGGGGTCGTACTCTGACAGCTTTTTCAGTTGATATAACAGGTTCTTGAGCTCGTGTTCCAACTGTTGATCTACAAAATTGCTGGGCAGTTTCTTAATCTCTGCCTCTGGCATGGAGGCGACCTCCTTTAAGATGTTTTTCACCTCACTTTCTGAGAGTCTTTGGGTGACTGGAGCTTTGTAATGTTCGCGCCCCTTGGTGTAATGTTCTATAATTTGTTGCTGTGTTTCGGTTAGTGACTTGCCCACTGGCGAATATCCCTCGCGGATGCCGACGAGTTCGTAAACGATTACGGGTTCGCTTTTGCCTTTTACAGTAATAAAGTCGAGTTCTCGCACGTACAGCCGATCGGCATAATCTCTGTAAGTATTGTCGCTGATGATCAAGTCGGTGCCGTACTGCTTGCTGGCGCCTTCTAAGCGAGAGGCGAGGTTTACGCCGTCTCCGATCGAAGTCAATTCCATGCGTTTGCTACTACCGATGTTGCCGCTGACAACTTCATCGGAATGTACGCCCATACCGATGCCGATCGGCAATTCCCCATGTGCCACGCGATCTCGATTAAACTCAGCCAGTTTTTCCCGCATTTTAACTGCCGTTTGCATGGCGCACCAAGCATGATCCTCTAAGGGTGCTGGAGAGCCAAAAACTGCCATCAGAGCGTCGCCGATGTATTTGTCGAGAGTCCCACCGTACTCGAATACGACATCTACCATCACTTCAAAATATTTGTTGAGCATCACTACCACTTCTTCGGCTTGCAATTTTTCCGTAAGTGTGGTATAGCTGCGAATGTCTGAGAACAGCACCGAAACGTTTTTGCGCTTACCGCCCAATCCAGTATCCCCTGAAGCTAACAAAGCTTCGGCTACTTCTGGAGTCATGTAACGGTACATCAAGTTTTTGATTTGCTTGGCGCTGCTAATATCTTCCATGACGACTAACGCGCCGTTGACCTTGTTGGGGTCGGTAGCGTCAGTCATTGAATTAATTGAGAGATTGATACTCTGCGCTTCTCCTTCAAAGGAAAGCAAAACTTGATCTGGGTAATACTGCTGGCGGTCCTGATTGTCTTCGGGAGACAAAGACGCATCAAACCATTTGGCAAAATCGCCTTTTTCTAACTTAATTAACTCGCGCAAAGATTGACCTTCGGCTAATTCTGCATCGCTGACACCCAGTAATTTTTTGGCACTGGGATTGGTCGCTACTATATTGCCTTTTTTATCTGTAGAAATCACGCCGTTAGTCAGGGCGTGCAGCATATCTTTTTGTCTTTGTTCTTGCTGTTTGACTTCTGCAAACAGTTTGGCGTTTTGCAGCGCCACTCCTGCTTGGATGTTAAACGCCTTCATAAATTCCATGTCATTGCGATTGAAACTCGCTTTCCACTGATCGGGGGCGTGCGGCCAATCTTCCGGGTTGTAGGGCGGGAATTCTCCTTGTCGTTTTTTATTCACTAATTGGGTGACGCCAATCAATTTTTTGTCCGAGTTAAATACTGGCATACAAAGCATACTGCAAGTGCGGTAGCCAGTTTTTTTGTCTGTTTCTTTGGAAGTTTCGGCGCGGGGGTCGTCGTACACGTCAAAGGGAATCAGCAGCGGTTGGCCGGATTGGGCAACAATACCTGCAAAACCAGCCGTTCTGGGTATGTGAACGTCTTGAAGTTTACCGCCAATGAGCATTTTTGTCCAGAGTTGATTTCTGTCTTCATCTATCAGCCACAAGGTGCTGCGATCGGCTTGCATCAGTTCTTTAGCCTGATCCATCACCCGCTTGAGGGTATCTTCTAAGTCTAAACTGCTCTGAGAAAGAGCGTTGACGGCGTTCATCAGCGCTGTCGCGGCCCGCTGTCTTTGAGTTGCTGCGTAGAAAGATTTGGACGATTCTAGAATTAGGCGAATCGACGGGGCAAATTCTCGAAAAACTTGTTCGTCTTCTTGAGTAAATCCTGCCTTATCAATCTGTGATTCTAAAGTACCATAATGTTCGTGGTTGGGTTTGAGTTTATTAATCAGTTGAACTACTGCTACTAACTCTCCTGTTTCTTCGTTGATCAGGGGCATCGCCAGCATTGTATAAGTGCGATATCCTGTTTCTTTGTCAGTTTTTTTTGCGTTAGTCGAGCGGGGGTCGTTATAAAAATCATAAGGAATGTTCACCACTTTTTTTTCAGTGGCTACTTCTCCCGCAATGCCCACATGGGCGGGAAATCGGAGCTCTAGACTTTTGCCATTTTCGTCTTTAGCGACGATCGCCCAGAGTTCATTTTTTTCTTCGTCTAATAAAAATATCGTGCTGCGAGCGGCATTCAGCAATTCCCCTGTTTTGAGGGTAATCGACTGCAACATCTCGTTGAGTATGGCATCAAATCCCTCGCTCTCCAGGATATTGTCGAGCATTCCCAGGGTTTGATTGACAACCTTAAGTTTGTCTTCTACTTCCTTAACTACTACTGTGAAACTTTGCTTATTTAGAAGGTCGAGAATGCCGGAAAGGTTTCCTTGGCGCGGGATAATTGCACTGCTCCTAATTTCTGGGGCAGAATAATGTTCCTGATGATGATTTTCACCGCCGACAACAGCGACATCAATCACGTTGTCCAGAGAAGAGTAATTGGTGGAAGATGCAGATTTCATAGACCTTTACAGAAGCTTAAGTGTAAGGGTTAGTCTCTAAGCGAAGAGAGCGGGGAAGTTGATTAGTGAGTCACTTGTCGCACAAGACTCAAGTATGTGTGAAAGTATTTCCCAGTTTACAGAACTCCGGCCACAAGGCAAGGGAAATTCAGTTGACCTTGCTGCTGAACGGAGGGTGGGATAGTAACGAGGCTGTGGGAGTGCTGCAATCTTTTTAGAGATCGCGAATTTTGTTTAAATGGTTTATTAACTGATTTTGACATTGTGCTTGCCTGGTTTAAGTAATTTCTGCCGCTCTTTGAGCCGATCGCCCGCAGGAACATGAATGCGTACTGGGGGGAGGACTGCTGAAAGAGGGGTGGCTTTGTGGGACTAGCCGCAATTGTGACACTACCAGTTGCTAGTGATGTGTGCCCTTCTCTACACAATTGTGGTTTTTAACTAGAATTTCTCTCTATTTGGCTGCTCTTAGCTTTTATCCCACTAAATTCACAGGGTTTTCAGCTTTTTTTTGTAAAATTTGCGGTTGATATTTTTAGTGTAACCTCCGACTCGGAAAAAACTCCGCCTTTTGACCCCCCCGATCGGCTTGAGGGTCCGATCAGGGTTGGGCCGACGACTGAGTTTGGCGCAATCCGGCGGCTTCGACAAGCAGGGATTCGGCGAAGGCGATGGCTTCTGTTGCCGAGCGGCCGCTGGCGAGTTGGGCGAGTTCTTCCCGCCGCTGCTCACTGTTGAGAGCGGCAACTCTGACTACTGTACGTTCCATTGGTTCGGAGTTGGCTGCGGGTTCGTCGATACTTGGTTCTGCTTCGATCGTCTGTTTGTTGACGCGAAAATGAAAATCAGCCATCGCGGCGACCAGCGGCTGGTGGGTGACGCAGAGAACTTGGTGTTTGTCGGAAAGTTGGTAGAGTTTTTTGGCGATCGCCCCGGCGACTCTTCCGGAGACTCCGGCGTCGATTTCGTCAAAAATCAGCGTACCGGCACTTTCTATTTGGGAAAAACAAGCTTTGATGGCGAGTAGAAAGCGGCTCATTTCTCCCCCGGAGGCGATCGCGCCCAGAGGTTGCAGGGGTTCGCCCGGATTGGGGCTGAAACAAAAGGCGATTTGATCGGCACCCGTAGCGGTTGGGGTAGAAGGCGAGATCTCGACTTGAAATTGCACTTTTTCCATTGCTAACGGCTTAAGTTCTCCTACGAGGTGCGTTTCTAGTTTGAGGGCTGCTTCGCGTCGCAGGTTGGTGAGGTGGTTGCAAGCGTCTTTTAATTGCTCTAAAGCGTTCTGATATGCGAGTTCTAAGGCTTCCATTGACTCGCCTCCTTCTAAAAGTTCATTTAGTTCGTTTTGGATGCTTTGGTAGTAGGCGATCGCTTCTTTGAGCGGCCCGTATTTGCGACAAATTTGTTTGAGTTCCCGAATCCGATCTTCTACTTCTTCTAGTCTTTCGGGATCTGCTTCTAATTGTTCGCCGTAGCTGCTAATTTGCCGGCTGGCTTCTGTGGCTTGAGCTAAAGCATCGCTGACCATTTCTAGGATTGGTTGCAATTGCACATCGTAAACCGCCATGTCGCTTAAAATTACTTCGGCCTTGCTCAACAAGTCGGCGGCTGATGCGCTGTCGCCATCGTTTTGGTACAGGGCTTGGTGGACTTGGTAACTCTGCTGCTGCAATTCGACGACGTGGCCCAGCCGGATTGATTCGTGTTCTAGCTGTTCAAGTTCGTCGGCGTCTTCGATATGGGCTTCGCCGAGTTCTCGGACTTGGTATTCTAACAAATCAAGTCTTTGCAGTCGCTGCTGTTCCGACTGACGCCTGCGTTTGAGGGCTGTTTTGGCGTTGTTGGCTCCCAGCCACGCGGAGGCGATGATCGATCGCGCTTCAGTGAGCTTTTTGCCGCCGTATAAATCGAGCCACTCTCGCTGGAGGGTTTCTTGTCCGAGGTGGACGGTTTGGCCTTGGGCGGTAATTTCGACCAGCCGATCGCGCAGTTGATCCATTAACTGGCGGTTGACGAGAATTCCGTTCAAGCGGGATCTGGTGCGTAGAGCACCGCTTGATGCGTTAATTTCCCGGCTGCAAACGGCTAAATTTCCGTCTATGGGTTCGATTTCTTGCTCGCCCAGCCACAAAGCTGCGGCTTTGTCCAATTCAAAGGTAGCTTCCAATATTGCCCGCGCTGCTCCGGTGCGAATCGATCTGCGATCGACTTTTCCGCCCAACACTGCATCGATCGCATCTAGGATAATCGATTTGCCGGCCCCGGTTTCCCCTGTAAATACGTTCAAACTCGGGCCAAATTCTAGATCCAGGCAGTCAATTAAGGCAAAGTTTTCTATTCTGAGGGATATTAACATGGAAGATGGGGGATTGGGAATTGGGAATTGGGAATTGGGAATTGGGAATTGGGAATTGGGAATTGGGCATCGGGCATCGGCCAAACAGGGCATCGGGCATTGGCTCCTCCACTATCGGGCGCGTCGAATTTCCCGAGTCCCATTTTCATTTTTAACTAGAATACTTTTGATTTTGCCATTATTGATGGAGTCTCAACCTTAATGCAAAATAAATTTCTGTTTCCCATTGCTCTATTAAGTGTTGTCTTGATTGGAGCTTTTGGGTGGAATCTGCACCAAGACAAGCAGCGAGTCCATGAATTAACCCTTGCGACTGGAACGAAAAGCGGGAATTATTATCCTTTCGGGCAGGCAATTGCTGAGGTAGTTACGCAACAAAATCCGCGTTTGCGAATTCGAGTTATTGAGAGTCAAGGTGCTGAGGAAAATATGCGCCGGATTGAGGCAAATGAGGTGCAGTTAGCGATCGTGCAGAACAATACAGAGGGGGGGCCTTCGGCGAGGGTAGTGGCTGCTTTGTTTAAGGAGGTTTTTCACTTAATTGTTTCCGAAAAGTCGGGTATTCAAAATGTTGCTGATTTGCAGGGAAAAAATATTGCGCTGATGGCTGAAGGCAGCGGTTCTTACACTTCTTTTTGGTTGGTAAGCAAACATTACGGTTTGAAAGAAAGCGATTTTAAATTTACTGCTGGCTCTTGGGATGATGCTACTAAGTTGTTTGCTAGCGGCGAGGTTGATGCTATTTTTAGGGTGCTACCTCCGGGGAGCGATGTTGTTAGGGATTTGTTGCAAAATACCCGGGGCAAGTTGGTGCCGATTGACCAAGGAGCTGCGATGAGAATTAAAGTACCTTATCTGGAAGCTGATGTGATTCCTAAAGGTACTTACAAGGCAGATCCTGCGGTTCCCGATGCGGATTTACCCAGCGTTGGAGTGCAGGCTAATCTGCTGGCTGGGGAGGATCTAGATCCGATAATCGTCAAGGAAATTACGCGAATTTTGTTCGATTACCGCCGCAACTTGGTAGCTGCTAATTCCCTGGGAGCTATGATTAGTCAGCCGGGAGGCAGCGGGAGTTTGTCTTTGCCCGTTCATGAGGGGGCTCAGGCTTATTACGATCGAGAAAAGCCGGATTTTGTTGCTGCTAATTCTGATGCTATCGGTTTATTTGTGTCCATCGGCACTCTTTTGGCTTCTTGGCTTTGGCAGTTGCGATCGCGCTTTTTGCAGAAACAAAAAAATCGAGCTGATAAATTTAATTTGGATATTTTAAGTTTGATCCAACAAATTCGCCAAGCGAAAGCTTTGGAAGAAATCGATCGGTTGCAGGCTGAGTTATTTGATATTTTTAATCAAGTGATTGTGGATTTGGATGAAGATCGGATTGATTCAGAATCTTTTCAATCTTTTACTTTTACTTGGGAAACTGCGATTAAGATTGCAGGGGAGCGAGAAAAAATGCTGCGGAATGTGCAGTTTGTTTCCAATTGTGTAGAATCTGATGCCACTCTTACCAAAGAGCGGGAGATTTAATTTATATTCCTCGTTGGCATTTGCGCTCTTTGCGCCTGGAGGTTGGTAGTTGCGCTCTTTGCGCCCCAAAGTTTGTAGTTGAGCTCAAGTCCTAAAGCGCAACTACAAACGGAATGGCTGCGTAATTCAGCAATTTCTACTCCTTTGAGCCAATAAAGCCTAAGTGTTTCCAAGCAGCGGCTGTGGCAATTCGGCCCCGACTTGTGCGCTGCAAAAATCCAATTTGCATTAAGTACGGTTCGTATACATCCTCAATTGTTTGAGTGTCTTCTCCTGTGGAAGCTGCGAGAGTTTCTAAACCAACCGGGCCGCCGTTAAAGTTTTCGATCATTGCTGTCAAAAGGCATCGATCAGTCCAATCCAAACCTAGCGGATCGA
This sequence comes from Microcoleus sp. K5-D4, assembly GCF_036704575.1. Classification (NCBI taxonomy): domain Bacteria; kingdom Bacillati; phylum Cyanobacteriota; class Cyanophyceae; order Oscillatoriales; family Microcoleaceae; genus Microcoleus; species Microcoleus sp. K5-D4. The sequence continues at coordinate 22,473 of NZ_JAUBSD010000073.1, read as the reverse complement.
CGTTGAACAGTTCGAGGGCAACTGAGGCAACTTCGCCATTAATTGGCTTTAATTTTTTGACTTCGCTGTAGTCTCTAACTCGTCGCAGCAAGCGGTTAGCGATCCGGGGCGTTCCGCGAGCTCGGCGCGCAATTTCTGTGGCTCCTTCTGGGGTGATTTGAGTGTCGAGAACTTGGGCACTTCTTTGGACAATTAGACTAAGTTCGTCTATTTCGTAGTAGCGCAATCTTTGGATCAAGCCGAAGCGATCGCGCAATGGAGATGTCAGCGACCCGACTTTTGTGGTTGCTCCTACTAAGGTAAATGGTTTCAGGGGAATGCTGCGGATTTTGGCGCTTTTGCCTTGACCGATCGTAATATCTAACCGACAGTCTTCCATCGCCGGATAGAGGATTTCTTCTGTAACTTTAGATAAGCGGTGAATTTCGTCGATAAACAGCACGTCGCCTGCTTTGAGGTTGATCAGCAATCCGACAATATCTCGCGGTTTTTCTAAAGCTGGGGCGGTGGTGATTTTGCATTCAACTTCCATTTCTGCTGCTAGAATTAGCGACATTGTGGTTTTTCCCAACCCTGGAGGCCCGTAGAGTAACAGGTGATCCATCGGTTCGCCGCGAGATTTGGCGGCTGCAATTGCGATCGCCAAAACTTCTCTCAAGTCTTTTTGTCCGATGTATTCAGCTAAACGCTGGGGTCGGATTTTGTCGTCTTGTTTGCTGTTGATTTCGTCGGGTAGTTCTTGCGATTCTAGCAAAGATTCCGCCTGGGGTTTGGCGACTTTTTTGCGACGGGCTGGGGCTATGTCTTCGGGTAGATTTGGGTCGGGGGGCTGTTGTTTGGAGGAGATAATAGCCATATTTATTTGCGATCGGGCAGCGGGAAGTGTTTACAATTGTTAGCAGAATCTTTAAAATTATTGAGTTCGTTATGAGTATTCCATCTTCTTTATTAGCATCGGAAAGCATAACTTTTGAGGGGGCGATCGAGCTGACTCAATCTTTACTGTCGTTCATTGAGGCTAATCGACTTTTACAAGCCGACATCCAGCAAGCTGTTACATCTCTGGTGAAAACACCGAACGGTGCTAGGGGGTTTTTTGTCACCTATCTAACGGACGATCGACAGGAGGCAGATCACCCGTCACCCGGAGTAGTCGAGGCGCTGCGATCGGCTCCTGAGATCGTAGCAGAACTGCTGGTGAAAAATTTGGCGATGTCGGCGGCAATGGTTGTACATCATTCGCGCCAGCAAAAGGAGGAAATGGCGGCCGATTCTGCTAGAGTGCAGGAGCGATCGCGCAATTTAATTCAAATGCTGCAAATGCCAGCCTGTCAAACTATAGCGTCGCAAATGCTAGAAAGTTTGCAGACTGCCAACGGCAAGTATGAAAAGTTTTTCCAGCGGTGGGGCTACGATGACGAGCAAAAACTAGCGATGGGTTCGGCAGTTCGATCGGTGATCGGCTAAAATAACCTCCGAAGGAAGGGGAAAGAAGAAAGAACGAAGAAGCCCAAGCCAGGGTGGCAGATCCTTGATCAAAGCGGCGGGGCTGTGGAATAATTGCGGTTTAACAAAAGCTGCATAATTGTAGCTTGAGTTGATTTAGGTGTGAAGCTAGTGAACGAGGGCGAAAAAATTGCAGAGAACTGTGAAAGGAGTTGCCCAAAAGGTCCGAAGGCTGGGCGGCCGGCGGCCGGCAAATACGCCCCGGCGGTGGGCGAAGCTGAATCTGCTGGCAACATTGGTGCGCCGGGACTTGGAAGCTCAATACAAAGGCTCGATTCTGGGCAATTTGTGGCCGCTGCTGAATCAGCTATCGCAATTGGTGATTTACACATACGTATTTTCGATCGTCCTCAAGGTAAAGCTCAGCCTTGCAGGCTTCCCAGAAAACAGCGACATTACATTTGGAGTCTGGCTGTTTGCAGGTTTGCTGCCTTGGAGTGCCTTCACCAGCGGTTTGATCAAGTCGGGAGTATCCGTGGTGGGGCAGCCGAATTTAGTGAAAAAAGTGGTATTTCCTCTCGGTTTGCTACCCCTAGTGCCGATTTTTACAGCTTTTCTTGAAAGTTCTCTGGGTTTGGCAGCTTTGATTGTGATAGTAGTAGTGTCGTCGCAAAAGCTCAACGCTACTTTATGCTTGCTGCCGCTGGTGTGGGTGCCTCAGTTGCTGATAACTGCTGGTTTGGGATATTTGACAGCGGGCTTGACTGTATTTTTGCGAGACATTCCTCAGACATTAGGTGTTATTCTGAATTTTTGGTTTTATTTGACGCCGATCGTCTACCCAGCATCAATCATCCCCCAAGAGTGGCGAGCGTGGATATTTTGGCTGAATCCAATGGCCGCCATCTCGGAGGTTTATCGAGACCTCATACTGCTTGGAGAAGTTAAGCATTGGGGCGAATGGGGTGTCGCCACGCTAATTTCTGCTGCTATATTTTGTGGAGGTTTGGCGGTTTACCGGCGTTTGCGTCCCGCTTTTGCTGACGTGCTGTAAATTTGTTGGAGATTTACAGTCAATCTAAAATCTAAAATCTAAAATCTAAAATCGATTGTGCTGTAAATATGTTTGAGATTTGAAGTCAATCTAAAATCTAAAATCTAAAATCTAAAATCGATTGACTGCCGCCAATGACAGAAAATGTAATTTCACTAAAAAATGTTTCCAAATGCTTTAAGCGGTACGATCGTCCAGGAGACCGTTTAAAGGAAATTATTTACCCCAGCAAAAAACTGGCTGACGAATTTTGGGCCCTACACGACATCAATCTGGAAATTCCTCAAGGACAAACTCTGGGAATCGTCGGTCGCAACGGTTCGGGGAAAAGCACTCTCCTGCAAATAATTGTGGGGACGCTGACTCCTACCGCAGGAAGCGTCGATGTGAAAGGGCGAGTCTCCGCTTTGTTAGAACTCGGAAGCGGGTTTAACCCGGAATTTACCGGGCGACAAAATGTGTTTTTTAACGCTCAGTTACTGGGATTCAATCAAAAAGAAACTGAAGAAAAGTTTGACGATATAGCTGCTTTTGCTGATATTGGCGATTTCATTGAACAGCCAGTCAAAACTTATTCTAGCGGTATGTTTGTCAGGCTAGCTTTTGCCGTTGCGACTAGCGTCGAGCCAGATATTTTGGTGGTTGACGAGGCGCTTTCGGTGGGCGACGAAGCTTTTCAACGCAAGTGTTTTGCCCGCTTGCAAAGCATTCAGGAAGGTGGCGGAACCATTTTATTTGTTTCTCACGCTGCTACTTCTGTGGTGCAACTTTGTACGTCAGCGATTTTAATGGATAGCGGTGAATTGCTGCTCGCTCACACGCCGAAGGTGGTAATTTCTAAGTATCAAAAGCTGATTTACGCCGATCCGGATCAGGTTCTGGGGTTGAAGTCAGATATTCGAGCTCTGAACCAACTAACAAAACAGGAAAGTCAAGACCACCTTCAGGATGCTAATTTAGAAAGCACAAAGAGGGAAGTTAAACCGGAGCAACATCTCTCCAAACCCCAGGAATATTACGATGAATTTTACGATCCGGGGATGATACCGTCGAATACGGTAAGGTATCCGTCTCGCGGAGCGGAAATTATCAACCCCCACATCGAGACGCTGAAGGGAAATGTGGTAAATCACTTGCTCGGTCGTCAAGATTATATTTACACTTACTCTGTCACTTTCTCGCGGTCAACTTCCAAAGTTAGGTTTGGAATGTTGATTAAAACAATTAGCGGTTTTGAGTTGGCGGGTGCTTCTTTGAAGGCTTCTACTCAGTCAGTTAGGTATGTAGAAGCGGGAACGACAATTGTAGTGAAGTTTCATTTTAAATGTTTGCTGAATCCCGGTGTTTATTTTCTGAATGCTGGGGTTGTGGGAACGGTAGATGGAGATTTAACTTATCTGGATCGGTGCGTTGATGTGGCGATGTTTAGAGTTCAGTCTTGTACTGAGTCCTGCGGTAACGGCATCGTTGACTTGCTGATCGAACCGTGTTTAACTGTTGTTAATGCTGATACTCTAGTGAAAGAGCAGTCAACAGAGGTTATCTAAAATTCTGTAAGAACAATGAACGATATCAATTTAGATTTAGTTGAAAATCCCGTAATCAAAGCATTTATTCAAGATCAAACTAAGTTCCCTGAAAATTTTAAACTGAATATCTGCCAAGACGATGAAATGTATTTGTTCAGTTTGAACAACGTCAAAGACGATCGCGATCGGGCTTTGGTGCGCTATTATTCGATCGGGCGTCGCATCTTGGATACGGTTAAACAAGTTGTGGAATGGCATTTTGGCAGTTTTGAAAATGTACCGTCTTTTCTAGATTTTGCCTGCGGTTACGGTAGATTTACGCGGTTTTTGGTTCAGGAAATGCCGCCGGAACGAATTTGGGTTTCTGATATTTATGCTAACGCGGTCAAGTTTCAAACTGAATACTTGGGCGTCAGCGGTATTGTCTCGACGGGAAAACCAGAAAATTATTTAATTGACCGAAAGTTTGACTGCATTCTGGCTAATTCTTTTTTCAGCCATATGCCGGAAAGAACTTTTACGAGTTGGCTGCAAAACTTGTACAATTTGTTGACTGCTAACGGCATTTTGATGTTTAGCGTTCACGATGAGTGTTTGCGGGCCCCTCATGTAGAAATGCCGGCCAACGGTATTTTGTTCAGCGCCAACAGCGAAAGCCAGTCTTTAGATAAGGAGGAATACGGCACAACTTATGTAACTGAAAAGTTTGTGAGAGAATGTGTCGAGCGAGTTAGCGGAGGCAAAGCTTTTGTTCACCGCATCAAAAAAGGCATCTGCAGATTTCAGGATTTGTATGTTGTCACAAATAAGCTAGTTAGAGATTTTTCGGAGTTGAAATTCACTCATCACCCGGAAGGATATATTGATGTTGCTGCTTTTACGAATAAGGAAAATTTGTATCTAGAAGGATGGGTAGCTGATGTGAATCTCGACGGTCGAGTTGAGGAGCTGCAAGTGGTGGTAAACGGCGAGGTTGTACAGAGGTGCGAACCTTTTTACGATCGCCCGGATGTTGCTGGATATTTTCAAACTGATGGGGCTTTGCAGTCGGGTTGGAGGTGTTATTTACCAAAAAACACCGTGGCGCTGGAGGATGTGTTAATAGTTAAAGCTATCAATAAATACGGTTTGGAATGGATTCTGGAAAGTTGCACTGTTAAATCGCTGGTTAACCAAAGACAATCGCAGTCTTTGTTGGGGTCTACTCAGACAAAACTCAAATTACTCGAAACTCAGTTAGCTTCGGCTAAGATAGAATGGGAGCAAAGCCAAAGTAAGTTAATGATTACTCAAACGAAGTTGGAAGAAACTCAAACTGAATTAGTTTTAGCTCAAACGCAGTTGGAGCAAACTCAAAACCAGTTAGTATCTGTGCAAACACAGTTGGAGAAAACAGAAAATCAGCTAATTAATCTCCAGCAAGAACTAGAGCAAGCGAAGTGTCGGGTTTTGGCAATGGAAAGCAGCAAGTTCTGGAAGATCCGAAGCGCGTGGTTTCAAGTCAGGCGGTCCCTGGGCTTAGCGGGAGAGTAGCGATAGCAAGTAATTTGGGTGTGGGAATTAGGGCAAGGGAGAGAAATTGTGAGTACAAATGACAGCAAACCGTCGGTTTTTATTGTTACCGGAATGCACCGTTCCGGTACGTCTTTAACAGCTTCTTTGTTTCAGAAAGTCGGGGTTGATATTGGCAAAAAGTTAGTGGGCCCGGCCGACGGAAATGTGAAAGGTCATTTCGAGAATGTTGATTTTGTGGAGTTTCACAAAAGTGTTTTGCGATCGCACGGTATTGATGAACTCGGATGTACGTTTGAAAAAACGATTCCGGTAGCAGCAGAATACGTAGAAATCGCCAAAAGGGCGATCGACCAAAATCAACACACTCACAAACATTGGGGTTGGAAAGACCCGCGAACAGCCCTTTTTTGGGATTTTTGGCTGACTTTACTCCCCGAAGCTAATTTTATCTGTGTTTATCGATCGCCCTGGGAAGTAGTCGATTCCCTTTACCGCCGGGGAACCGATGTCAGCTTGCTGCAAAATCCCGAAAAGGCAGTAAAAATGTGGATTCACTACAATCAAAAAGTTTTAGAACTTTACGAACGTTTCCCCCATCGCTGTCTCCTCGCCAACGTTTACCCCATCGGCAACACTCCTGAACTTTTCCTCGATCGAGTCAACGAAAAATTTAATGTTAACTTAGGTGCGATACCGGGCGACAATTTTGAAGAATCTTTATTAGTCAACGATATTGTCAAAAGTCACAGACCGAGTTTAATAGAAAAATATTTTCCCGAAGCATTAGAACTATATGAACTTTTGGAAACCCAAGCTGGCAATCTGAGCAGCGAATCGAAAGATGCGATCGATCAAGTTATTCATTTCCCAGCATCTCCAGTCTGGCCCTTTGAAGATTGGCTAAAAATCCGCTTGCTGGAAAAACAGCAAAAAACGAGTTCTTCCGAACTCAAACAGTGGCAAGAACAATTTCACCAGGCACAGGCGAAAGTGTTGGGATTAGAGACAGAATTAGGAGCAACTCAAGTACAGCTTGCAGGCAAAGAATCAAATTTTCAAGAAGCTTTAGCAAAACTCCTCGGATTAGAAACAGAATTAGGGCAAACTCAGGTACAGCTTGCAGGCAAAGAATCGCAATTTCAAGAAGCTTTAACAAAAGTCTTAAAATTAGAAGCAGAATTAGGGCAAACTCAGGTACAGCTTGCAGGCAAAGAATCGCAATTTCAAGAAGCGTTAGCGAAACTCCTCGGATTAGAAACAGAATTAGGACAAACTCAGGTACAGCTTGCAGGCAAAGAATCGCAATTTCAAAGAGCTTTATCGAAAGTATTAGAATTAGAAGCAGAATTAGGGCAAACTCAGGTACAATTTGAAGAGACTGAATTTATATTGCAGCAAAAGTTAGCTGAGTTACTTCAGTTAGAAACAGCACAAAGTCAAACTCAGGAAAGATTAAAGGATACTCAGGAAAAATTAGAACACTCCCGCCAGGAAAATGAAAATTTTCGGGCAGAACTCGCTCTAATCAAGTCTTCTATAGGGTGGCAAGTGAGAGGAAAGTTGGGGGAAGTTCAGCGCCAAATCCGCGACTTGTTCCCTAAATTTATTTTTTCGTTAGATCAACCCACTACTTGGCAAGTTTGTGATTCTAACCTGCTAATTGTGGGCTGGGTTTTTAACCAAAAAAGAGAGATTGCAGCAGTCCGCGCCCGAATTAAAGACCAGAGTTTTGCAGGCGTTTACGGCATAGATAGAAGTGATATAGCGCTAGCACACTCTAATATTCCGGCTGCGAAGAAATCAGGTTTTACAATTCAATTGGAAGCGCCTGCCGGACGGCACGAAGTGCTACTGGAAGCGCAAGATGATCGAGGTAAATGGCATTTGTTGGCAGCTTATCCGTTGTTAGTTTCAACGATTCAAGCATCGTTAGATGTACCGGTGGTGTGGGAACAGCGTCAGGGTCAAATTTTGTTTGCAGGTTGGTGCTGCCACCACGATCGCAAAATTGCTAAATTAAGCTTGTTGTGCGGCGATACTTCTGTAGAATGCGCCTACGGTTTACGGCGAAAAGATGTCGGCGAAGTGTTTCCAGACTGGGTTAACAGTTCGGAAAGTGGTTTTGAGGCCCTTGTCGATTTGCCGCCAGGGGAATGGCACGTTTCTCTGCAAGCTGAGTTAGAAAGCGGGGAAATTTTGTCTTTTCAAGCGCCTAAAAAATTGACTGTGCGACGCTACCATATTTGGCAACGAAGTGCTGATAAATTTGAGGAGTTATCAAGGTTTACAGCCGCAATCCAGCAGCGGGCGAGGGAAAGAAAACAGCGTCTGGGCAGGATTGTGCCGATGCCTTGGGAAATTGTGAAAGTGATCCGCCAGTTGGGGAAGATTTATCGGCAGCAAAAACAGTTTACTGCGCCGGGAGATTTGCTGCCGCCTGCGGGTTTTATCGTGCCTAAACCTATTGATAGGTATGACGCATGGCTGGAGGTGAATCAGTGGAACGATCGCGCGCGCGATTACTTGATTTCTCGGTTAAAATCGTGCCGGGAACCCCTGCCAAAAATTTCGGTAGTAATGCCAGTTTACAATCCGCAGATAGATTTTCTCGAAAGTGCGATCGACAGCGTAATCAATCAAGTTTATCCAAACTGGGAACTCTGCATTGCTGATGATTGCAGCACCGATTTCACGGTTGCTGAAAATTTGAAAAGCTGGGTTCAAAAGGACGATCGTATCCACATCACTTTTCGCACAGAAAACGGCAACATCAGCGCAGCAACTAACAGCGCCGCCGCCCTCGCAACAGGCGACATAATCCTGTTTTTAGACAACGACGACGAACTCACTCCCGATGCATTAGGCGAAGTCGCCTTATATTTTGCCTCGCATCCAGCCACCGATTTTCTATATTCCGACGACGACAAAATCGACACTAAAGGTCGCCGATTCGCCCCGCAATTCAAACCGGAATGGTCCCCGGAACTGCTGCTTTCCTATATGTACCTCGGTCATTTATGTGCCGTGAGAAGACACATTTTTGAACAAATAGGCGGTTTACGGATAGGTTTTGAAGGCTCCCAAGATTACGATTTTGCCTTGAGAGCCACCGAAATTTCTCGCCACGTTGCCCACCTGCCGTTAGTGCTGTATCACTGGCGAACCGCACCCGGTTCTACGGCCATATCTGGGGCCGCGAAACCCGCCAGTTTTTCCGCCGGTCAAAAAGCCATTCAAGATGCACTCAATCGCCGCCAAATTAACGGCAATGTCGCTCAGCACGCATGGGCGATCAAAGAAAATCTGGGCATATTTGCCCAGGATTTCCCGGATAACGGCCCATCAGTAACGATAATTATTCCTACTAAAAATCAGCTAAAGTTGCTGAAAGCCTGTCTGGATTCTCTAGAAACTACAACATACAAAAATTATCAAGTTGCCGTTATCGACAACGAAAGCGACGACCCTAAAACTTTGGAATACTTAAAGGAATTAAAGTGCAAAGTTTTGCCTATAAAAAATCCTGGGGGCAAGTTTAGTTTTGCAGCCATTAACAACCGTGCTGCCGAACAAGTTGACAGCGAATATGTGTTGTTTTTGAACAACGATACAGAAGTAATTAACCCGCGCTGGCTGAGTCAAATGGTGGGATACGCTCAAATTCCCGCTGTGGGTGCAGTCGGCGCGCGGCTGTTATATCCAGACGGCAGAATTCAGCACGCGGGCGTAATTCACGGTCTCCATCACGGTTTGGCGGGTCACGCTTTTAAGCTGATGAACAGCGAAAATCGAGGCTATCTTTCTCAAGCGATGGTAACGCGAAATTACTCTGCGGTAACAGCGGCTTGCATGATTACTCCACGTCAATTGTTCTTAGAATTGGGCGGTTTTGATGAGGAAAATTTTGCTGTTGCTTACAATGATGCAGATTACGGATACCGACTGTTAGAACGGGGTTATCGGTGCGTATATTGTCCCGATGCGGAATTGTTGCACAAAGAGGGAACTTCTAGGGGTTTTACCGACAATCCTCAAGAAGTGGCAGCTTTTAGGCGCAAGTATGCGGGTAAAAATGACAGTTTTTACAGTCCTCACTTGTCTTTAGAAGATGAGTATTTCCATATTCAACCTCGCCGGGTTTTTATGAAGGAAGAAGGTTCGGCAACGGATTTTGTAACGGATGTAACGGATGTAACCGAGAAGGAAAAACTAAAATTTAATGATTCTGGTTTGTTGGTAGCAGAAGCGGGGAATCTGATTCATCGTGTTAGGGTTTTGATGTGCAGCAATTCGCTGGATTTTACTGGCGCGCCGCTACATCAGTACGAAATTGCAGTGAAATTAGCGGCTGAGGGTGTGATTAAGCCGATCGTACTTTGCGTAACAGACGGGCCCCTACGTCAAGCTTACGAACAGCAGGGAATTGAAGTAATTGTGCGTGATAATCCTCTCGAACACATCTATCAGCGCGATGCTTATGATGAAGCCATCCGCAGTTTTAGCAAAGAAATTAGAAGTTTAAAAGTAGATGCAATTTATGCCAATACTTTAGAAAACTTTTTTGTAGTTGATGCGGCGCGGCAAATCGGAACTCCTACAGTGTGGAACGTGCACGAAAGCGAACCTTGGCAAACTTATTTTAACAGGTTTGGTTCGGAGATTGCGGCGAGAGCTTTAGAGTGTTTTCGCTTTCCTTACAAAGTTATTTTTGTGGCAGATGCAACGCGGGACAGGTATTTGCCTCTCAACAGCCACCACAATTTTACGGTGATTCACAACGGTTTAGATTTGAGTAAACTGGAAAATTCGGATCACTCTGAATTAGCTAGAAAAACTTTAGGTGTTGCAGCGAAAGATGTGGTAATTTTGCTGCTGGGAACGGTATGCGAACGCAAAGGACAGCAGGATTTAGTTAAGGCACTTTCTCTTTTACCTGACAAATGGCACAATAAAATTAGATGTTTTATTGTGGGCGATCGTCCGAGTATTTACAGCAATAAATTAGCCGATTTGGTGCAGGAATTGCCGAAAGAGTTGCGGCAAAGGGTGACTGTCGTCCCAGAAACTGGGGAGACAGGAAAATACTACAAAGCGGCTGATATTTTTGTTTGCACTTCTCGCGTCGAAAGTTTCCCAAGAGTGATTTTGGAGGCGATGACCTGCGATTTGCCAATTGTTACATCGCCGGTTTTTGGGATTAAAGAACAAGTGCGGCCGGGAATTAATGGTTTGTTTTATACGCCCGATCGCCCGGACGAATTAGTTGCAGCTTTAATTAGTTTATTGGAGGATAAATCATTACGGCAGCAGTTAGCTGAAAACGCTAAATATGTGTTAAAGTCATTGAATACTTTTGAAGAAATGACTCAAGCTTACGGTCAAATTTTTCGCGAAGCTTATTTAACTAAAAAGTAACCGTTCAAGATTAAGGCGTGAAAAAGTATGGATTCAAATTTCGAGTCTATGGAAGATAAATCCTTTGATATATTAACAGCTAAGAATTATTGGGAGAATAATCCAACTGCCGCAATTGCGAAGCAAGGCTACTGGTTGTCTAATCCAATTATTGAAAAAGCTATAAACCATCGGTTGTCAGGTGGTCAGACTAATGATTATTGGCTACAGTGGTTAGTCAAAAATTATTTCAAAAATCGACGGTTCGATCGTCTTTTGTCTATTGGTTGCGGTGTGGGGAATCACGAGATTGCGATGGCTAAATTAGGATTAGTCACTCAAATTGATGCCTTTGACTTTTCTGAAAGTTCTTTAGAAATTGCTAGAAAAGATGCCGCAGCAGCGGGAGTAGAGATTAATTTTTATCAAGATGACTTTAATTTGTTTACGATTGATGATAATAAAAAATACGATCTAGTTTTTTGCTCGGGTTCGCTGCATCACGTCAGAGAACTAGAACGATGTTTATCAATTATTCGGAAATGTTTAAAACCCGAGGGATATTTTATTGTAAATGAATATATAGGAGATTGCTACAATATATACAATCAAAATCAAGTAAATTTGATTAATAGCATTTACAAATGTTTTCACTACACGCTACGATCGGGAACAACTGAAATATTTGCTAGTCCAAGTATTGAGAGAGTATTGGCGAAAGACCCTTCAGAAGCAGTTCGGTCAAAGCTGATACTTCCGTTTTTAGAATTCTACTTTGATGTGGAAGTCTTGAATTCAGCCGGTGGGGGGTTGCTTCACGAACTTTACCCTTTGTTAGATCACTATCAACTTTCAGACGGAGAACCCAAGAGTGAAACGATCATCAAGTTATTGCTTGAGATTGAACAAATCTTAATGGCTGTGTCCGGAGGACTATCAAGCGATTTTTGTTTATGTATTCTGAGACAGAAAAAACCAAAAACAATGGAAATAATACCGCCTAAAATAGACTACGAAGGGGCTTGGGACAGCTACGCCCAAGAATGGAAAGACAATAATCCTGAACTCGCTTATTTGGGCGATGAATGGGTGGGGAAAGGTGCCGGTGCTGCTAACTCCCTAGCAGAATACGAAGCGCTGATAGAACAGCAATTTATTGCACCGTACATCAAAAAAGAACATACGGTTTTAGAAATCGGTATCGGCGGGGGAAAAACTGGTTCGCTGCTGCTGAAATATTGCGATCAACTAATTTGTGCCGACATTTCCAGTCAAATGCTGCAAGCGGCCCGATCGCGCTTGGGAACCGATCGCGTTTCTTACGTCAAACTCGACGGTTTAACATTAGACGGCATCGCTCCAGATTCAGCCGATGTCTGCTTTTGTTACGATACAATGGTACACGTAGAGCCGGTAGATATATTTAACTACCTGACTCGAATTCCCAAACTGCTGCGGGGCGATCGAATTTGCGTCTTTCACCATGGGAATATTCTCAGCGAATTAGGGTGGCAAAAATTCGCCAGCGAGTGGGACAAAAACCTGCTCGGACGCAGAGACGGCACTGCATTTTCAGTTATGACTGATACAATTATGGAAAAATTTCTCCATCATTTAAACTATGAAATCATTCTGAAAAATACATCTTCAGTACCGCGAGATTGTGTCTGGATCTGCAAAGCGCCAACCCCCAATGAATAAAATCAAAGCTTTTTAGCCGCCTCACAATATTTTCTTCCAACTAACAACAGTCAACAGTCAACAGTCAACAGACAACTGACAATGAAAGCATTATTTCTCCATCCCAACTTCCCCGCCCAATACCGCCACATTATCACGGCTTTAGGCGCAGATCCGAAAAATCAAATTGTTTTCGGCACTAAAAACGAGCGCCCAGAGTGGAACATTCCCGGCGTTCGCAAAGCAGCATTTACCCCCAGCCGGGAACCCCACGCGCAGACTCACCAATACGTTCGCCCTTTAGAAAGTGCCGTCATATACGGACAAGCCGTATTTAGAATGGCAGAACAACTTAAAGCAGACGGTTTCGTACCCGATATTATCTGCGGACATTCCGGTTGGGGGCCGACATTGTTTGTCAAAGAAGCTTTTCCAAATACGCCGCTTTTGTGCTATTTCGAGTGGTTTTATCATGCTATTGGTTCCGACGCAGATTTCGACCCAGCGGAACCTTTAACAGTTGACGATATGGCCAGAATTAGAATCAAAAATGCGCCGATTCTCATCGATTTATATTCTTGCGATTGGGGTTTATCACCAACTTATTGGCAGCGATCGCAATTTCCGCCAGAATTACAACAAAAATTATCCACACTCCACGACGGCGTAGATACCGATTACTTCAAACCCGACCCCGGTGCTAAACTGGTTTTGCCTAACTTAGACTTGTCTGGCGTTGATGAAATTGTCACCTACGTATCGCGGGGAATGGAACCTTACCGGGGTTTTCCCGAATTCATTGAGTCGATCGCCTATGTACAGGAACGCCGCCCCAACTGTCACGTCGTAATCGTTGGTTCAGAAAGAGTTTGTTATGGGCGTTCTTTACCCAACGGCGAGTCTTACAAAGACTATATGCTCAAAAAAGTACCCCTAGATTTGTCGCGAGTTCACTTTGTCGGGCCCCTACCTTACGGACTTTATCTAAAAGTAATTCAAGCATCCGACGTACACGTTTATCTGACCAGACCTTTTGTGCTATCTTGGTCCATGATTGAATCTCTATCAACCGGATGTTTAGTAATCGGTTCCGACACAGGGCCAGTCAGAGAAGTTATCCGCGACGGAGAAAACGGTTTGCTAGTCGATTACTTCTCACCCAAACAAGTAGCCGATCGCATTGATGAAGTTTTAGACCATCCTACCCGCATGGCAGAAATTCGCATCAAAGCCCGTCAAACCGCCTTAGAACGCTACAGTTTAGCTAAAATGCTGCCGCAACATTTACAACTGATCGAGCAAGTAGCAAATCGTTCCATGCCGCCTACAGTTGGTATGGAACCAGAACGGGAATTAGCAGCATCTTTTGCAGTGAGAATGTAGCAATGTTGGTCAGGACTAAACCCCTGGTCACAAGCTCTCCTGTGCGACTACGCCGCACAGGAGGGTTCACCAACTAGACGATAAACATCGGAAAATCTGGACGTTTTAGTTGCCAAATTAAATATTTTGATAGCAGTCCGTTAATCCCTTCTAGGCTAGTCGCAAACTAGCTTCGAGATCAATAATCTAGGCGTTGCATAATAGCGGGATGATTGTGATTTTTATTGTGGGATGGGCGTCCCGCCCGTCCCGTGTATTTTAGGGCGTTGCATAATCGAAATATGAACTGTCCTAAATGTGAATCCGCCCCACTCAGCCATAACAAGGGAGCATCTAATATTTGTAAAAACACTTCTTCTCCTTCCTTCTGCCTCCTGCCTCAAAACTCCAATTTCTAGCTTGGCTGCAAAAGTGAGAAGCTCCCGAAGGCTTCTATCCGTCTCTTACTTCATTACCTACAGTATTGGAATATCCCCCTGCATGAGCGATTTTGATTATAGTTGTGCGACCCTTAAAATTTATTGAAATTCCCTTAAGTAAAAATCAACTAAGAAATACCCAAAGCTGTTTCAGACATCGTAATTAAATTATTAGAAAAATTTTTGTGGTGAATTGGAATATCAATAATAAATATTGCCCCCTGATTAGGAGCTGAAATACAATTGAGCTGACCCCCGTGTTTATCGACTACAATCTGATGGGAAATTGACAGACCAATACCAGTACCCTTCCCGATAGGCTTAGTAGTAAAAAATGGCTCAAATAGGTGTTGGCTAATTTCTTCTGTCATCCCAGGCCCGTTATCCTTAAAATGAATTAACACTCGATTAGATTCCGTAACCTCCGTGCGAATGAAAATCTTAGAAGGATTAGCTTTCATTTCACTTAACGATCGTGTCGTATTATAATCATCAATGGCATCAATAGCATTAGCAACAAGATTCATAAACACCTGGTTAAGCTGACCCGCATAACACTCTACCAGAGGCAGATTGCCGAATTCTTTTATCACCTCAATTGCAGGTCGATCGCCCCTTCCTTTAACACGGTTATGCAAAATTAACAGAGTGCTATCAATACCCTGGTGAATATCCACTGGTTTCATCTCAGATTCATCCAATCGCGAGAAGATTCGCAGCGATTGAACAATTTCGCGAATTCGGTCTACACCTACCTTCATTGAACTCAGCAATTTAGGTAAGTCTTCCACCAAAAAATCTAGTTCTATTTCGTCTATTTTCTGTTCAACTTTTGGCCCTGCCTCCGGGAATTCTTGGTGATAAAGATTGACGAGCTCAATCAAATTTTGGGTATAATCATGGGCGTAAGAAACATTCCCAAAAATAAAATTAACTGGATTATTGATTTCATGGGCTACACCTGCAACAAGCTGACCTAGAGAAGACATTTTTTCGCTCTGCACAAGTTTAGTTTGCGTGATTTGCAATTCTCGAAAAGCCTTTTCTAAACATTTAGTTTGGGTTCGCAATTGAGCTTCCGATTGTTGCAATCCCGCCTCTGCTTGCAGACGCTCTTGAATCTCCTGTTTGAGAAATTGATTGGATTGCAAAAGTTCAGCCGTCCTTTCCTCAACTCGCCTTTCCAACTCCGATGCCAGCTTCAACAGCGAGGATTCCGCTTCGACACGCTGTTCGATTTCTGCTTGCAAGCACACATTTTTCTCTAGGAGTTTTTTCGACAGGTTGCGGAGCTTCATGTGGACATTAACACGAGCTAAAACTTCTTCATGCTGAAGAGGCTTAGTAATATAATCCACCGCACCAAGACTCAAACCTTTAACCTTATCCACCGTATCAGCAAGAGCCGTCATAAAAATCACGGGAATGTCTCTCGTTAAATCATTCGCTTTCAAACGGCGACAAGTTTCAAACCCATCTATTCCGGGCATCAGCACATCCAACAAAATCAGATCCGGTGGGGCATATTCTACCTTCTGGAGAGCACTTTGCCCATCCCTAGCTACCAATACCTTGAAGCCAAAATCTGCCAAAAAATCGAACAGGACACCTAAATTAGTCGGAGTGTCATCTACGATTAAAATTGTGCTTTGTTCGGGAAGTTCGTTATTCATTATTTGGCAATCCTATATTTCTTAATAAACTCCAAGATTTGTTGTTCTTCAAATCCTTTCACTAACTGGCGTAGATGAGTAGCAAAGGGCCCCCATTGCTCATTGAGTTCTTCTAACTTTTTAGCTTCCTCCCCAATGGCTCGAAGATCGCCCATCATCGCTAAATTGAATAAAACGGCGATTACCTCATCGGGGGGAGCTACAATTTCAGAACTTAGAGATTTTTTTTCTGCTTCTGCTTTCCTAACTTCTTCCAAACTTTCTTCATAAATCCATTCTAACCCTAAATGAGTACATAATTTTTCTAAAAGCTCCTCGATTCGTATGGGTTTGGGAATAAAATCATTGCAACCTACCTCGACACTTTGTTGGCGATCGAAATCAAAAACGCTGGCAGAAGTAGCAATCACCACTAAATTAGTCTGACCTAGTGATTGGCGAATCCGGCGCGTTGCTTCTAAGCCGCTCATTACGGGCATCATCAAGTCCATTAAAATACAGTCGGGCTTAAACTCCACCGCCTTGTTTAAACAGTCCTGACCCTCCGTTGCTTCCAGAATTTCAAATCCTAACGGCTGAAGCATTCCCACGATGATCGCACGATTCTGCCACTTGTCGTCAGCTATGAGAATTTTTCGCTTTCGGCCTTTGAAACCAACGATGGTGTGGGCATTGGCTTTTGCTGCATTAGTCGCCCATTCCGATACTTCTGGCAAATCTAAATCGAACGAGAAAACGCTCCCTTGTCCTAATGTACTCTTCACCTTTATTTCACCACCCATCATCTGGACTAATTGGCGGCTAATTGCCAGTCCCAACCCGGTTCCTTCAACCTTAAGGTTGGCCTCTCCTACTTGGTGAAAAGGCAAAAATATGTCTTGCAATTGCTCTGGTGCCATCCCAACTCCGGTATCTTCCACTTGAAACCGGATTTTGCCATCCTGATATCCTACTTTGAATGCCACTCCGCCTTTTTCGGTAAACTTAATTGCATTCCCGAGTAAGTTGATTAAAACTTGCCGCAACCGTTTTTCATCACCCTCAACGGCAATAGGTAGTTTGGTAATAGGCTCATAAATCAGGGAGATTCCTTTTTGTTCGGCCCGAATCTTACAAATTTCAGCGATGCCTTCTAAAAATTGTGATAAATGGAAATTACTCAAGTGGATTTCCATTTTTCTGGCTTCGATTTTGGAGAGATCTAAAATATCGTTAATTAGGGTTAAGAGGTGTTCGCCGCACTGACTAATCACGTTCAGACCATCTTTTTGCTGGTCAGCCAAGTTTTTTTGTCGTTTGAGGATTTGGGTGTAACCCAAAATGCCATTAAGTGGCGTTCGGAGCTCGTGGCTCATATTAGCCAGGAACTCACTCTTGGCAGAGTTGGCGGCTTTCGCTAATTCTTCTGCTTTTTGTAAATCGATATTTTTTTCTTGTAACTGTTGCGTTCTTTCTGCCACCTTTACTTCTAAAGTAGCATTGGCTGCTTCCAAATCGTTATAAAGACGGGCATTTTCAATTGAAATAGCTGCTTGAGAAGATAACAGTTGTAAAACTTCTAAACGATCGGGAGTAAAAGCACCAGTGGTGAGATTATTTTCTAAGTAAAGAATTCCAGTCAGTTTTCCTTGATGGACGATGGGAGTACATAATACTGACTTGGGTTTTTGGTTGACTATATAATTATCCGCCGTGAAGTTTCCCTCACAACTCGCATCGTTTAATACAACATTTTCCTGAGTTCTGGCAACATAGTTAATCAAAGATATGGGTAGTTGCTGACTTTTTTCTACGGCGATTGTTTGCAGCACTTCTACATCGCTATCTATGGTTCCGTAAGCTTCTATTAGTAAATTTCCAGCTTTTTCTAAAATGAAAATACCACTTTGAGCACCCGCATTCTCGATCGCTATTTTCATCAATTTCGCCAACAGCTTACTTAGTACAATTTCACCAGAAAGAGCTTGAGATGCTTTGATCACAGTAGCTAAATCTAGCACTCCTGCACTCCCTCCACTCGTCGAGGTAGTGTTCATTGTGACCTGGCTACGTTGAGTTTCTGTCTTGGCTATCCGGGAAAATATTTGAGGATATCTGGCTTCCAAATCTTTGACTATAGCTTTAGCTCCCCAGCGACTATATCCGTAGTAAGCATCGGTTAAATAAATCCGAGCAATTTTATCTTTAGCGCGGGAAAAATAAAACTCTGCGGCCAGTTCGTTGGCTAATGCTTCTTCTTGGATATATCCCTGTTCTTTGGCTCCGGCTATAGCATGATCGTAATAATCGCTGGCTTCTAAAGGTTGTCCCAAAATCCGCGCTTTTTCTGCTTCTACTAAGTCATACTTGTGCTGGAAGTTAGACGGTGCATGAAACGCCCAAGTCTTTAATTTTTCTTGATTCGCTGTTAATTCACTTAGGTATTGTTCTTTCTGGGCTGGTTCTGCTTCGGGATATAGTGCTAGGAGGGCAAGAGAATAGTAGAAGTTGTAGATACTCATGTGCATTAATCCTGCCCCCGTGTCAGCATATTTTAATGCTAAGTGGGCACTCGACACTGTTTTATTTGGCTCTTTAAATAGATAAGAGAGAATCATTTTGCCGACATGGTAAGCATAGAGCAAAGTCCCAGTGTTAGAGGCCTCGATTCCTGGCAGTAGTTCTTCTTCATTAAAACTTTCACCTAGTAAATAGTATTTATCTGAGTTTTTGTCGAGTAAATTATCAACTACTTGCTGGTAAATTTTAATAAATAAAGTATCGTATTCTTGTTTTAGTTTAATGGTCAGTGCAACATATTTTGCCTGCTCCTGCTCAAGTTTCTGTAGTTCACCCCCGCTGAAAAATAACTGATTGCAATAATTGACGAGACTGTGACAAGCATATTCTAGGTCTCCAGTTTCCACACCACTTTGACTGGCATCAATCAAAGGTTCTAAGGTGGTATTAAGCGGCTCTTTCCAAAATCTTATCAGACAATTAAATATACAAATAATCTTCGATTTTAGGGTAAGTGTATTAAATTTATCTAGTAATAAAATAGCTAGTTTGCCAAATTGATATCCAGAATTTATGTCTCTTAATCCTCCACAGAGTAGCGCTCCATACCAACCATAAGCAAAAGCGACTTGAGGCGAATTTCCATACTTAATAGACAAAGTTATTTTTGTATAAAGAATTGGCGGAAATATTGCAGTATTTGCTAGATAAGCCGGTGTTGTAATCAGATTTAATATCCGCATGGCTGCGAGTTTATCGGGATCTGTCATGGGCGGCAAGTTAGCTAAATCCTCAAAGATTAGTTCTTGAGGGGGTTCTTGCTCTAGGCGAATTGCGAACATTTCTAGAACCTCGATCCCATTATCTACAGCTGATTGCATCCGGTTTTGAGCCATCTCTAATTGAATTCTCAGTTCGTAGACCTTGGCTTTTTCCAGAAGGGTTTTCGCTTGTTTCAGGATCGTCGCAGACAAATGTTGTGATCGCTCAAAGTTGGTAGTTATGAATTCGGCTTCTGCTGCTTCTAAATGGAGGGCGATCGTTAGATCGTACTGACTCTCCCAGCTTTCCTCCCCAAGCAGTTCCAAACCCACCTTCAAATATTTGACAGCCGACTCATAAGCAGTTGCTGCTTTGGCTTTCTGTCCGGCGATCAGATTGAGTTCTGCCAACTCATATCTTTCCAACTCCAAAGTGATTAAATCGGTGCCGTAATTTAGTTGGTTAACCAGTGCAAAGATATTTTCTTTTCGTTCTTCAGGCGTTGTTGAATGCAGTAGTAGTTGACCGATTTTTAGGTGAGTTTCTTTTTTATGCTCGTCGGGAATTAGAGAATAAGATGCCTGCTGCACTCGATCGTGCAAAAACTTATAAATGACATCAAACTGCTCGGTTGAATTTTCTGTCGATGTTTCCGAGTCAAATAGCAGGGGGATTTTGTAGGAATTATTTAGCGGGATCACAAAACCAGCTTGTAGCGCTTCCCATAAATCTATTGCCGTCTCTGACTGAGATTTTTTATTAGCAATTGCCAAAAATTCTAAACTGAATAGGTCTCCTATACAGGCAGCTAATTTTAAGACCTTCTGCGTCTGGGACGACAGCTTTTGAATTTGGCTAACCATCAATTCGACTACATTATCGCTGATATCAATGCCTTGAAGCAGTTGGATATCCCACTGCCAGCAAACTTGATTGAAATCAAAGGATAGGAGTTTGTCTTGATAAAGGGATTTGAGCAGTTGAGTTAAGAAGAAGGGATTACCCTGGGTTTTCTGAAAAACTAACTCAGATAGGGGTAAAACTTCTGAAATTGGACTCCGCAGGGTTTCGCTCACTAATAGGTTGACATGAGAGATATTCAAAGGTCGGAGGATAATATTATTTACTATCGCCCTGGTATTTTGAATTTGCTCTAAAGTGTAAATTAACGGATGAGTGGCACTGACTTCATTATCCCGATAAGCCCCAATTAATAGCAGATATTTACTATCGGGATCGGTCATTATTAGCTGGATCAGCTTAAGCGAAGCTGAATCTGCCCACTGCAAGTCATCCAAAAATATCACTAAGGGGTGTTCGGCTTTACTAAACACCTGTATAAATTGTTGAAACACTCGATTAAATCGGTTTTGAGATTCAGTCGGTCCCAATGTCGGAACCGCAGGCTGTGGATCAATAATCTTTTCTACTTCCGGAATAACATCAATAATAATTTGCCCATTGGCACCAAGTGCTTCGAGAATTTTAGCCTTCCAAATTGCTATTTGAGCGGAATTTTCAGTGAGCATTTGGCGCATCAATCCTTGAAATGCTTGAATTAAAGAAGCATAAGGAATATTTCGTTTAAACTGGTCAAATTTACCAGAAATAAAATACCCTCGCGCTGCCACTATAGGTTTATCAACTTCGTTAACCAGGGAAGATTTGCCGATACCTGAATAACCAGAAACTAGCATCATCTCCGTTGTCCCACCACTGACGCGAGCGAAAGCTTCTAGCAAACTAGCAACTTCTCTTTCCCGTCCATAGAGTTTTTGCGGAATCAGAAATTGGCTGTAGGAATCTAGTTGACCTATAATAAAGTGGGAAATCTCTCCTGAAGAAAGCATCTCCTGGCAGGTTTCCAGGTCAGCTTTTAGTCCGAAAGCACTTTGATATCTATCTTCAGCGGTTTTAGATAATAATTTCATTACAATTTCCGAAACTGTATCCGGGATTTCTGGATTCAGCTTTTTAGGTTCTATTGGTGCTTTAGCTATATGGCAATGAACGAATTCTAGGGGGTCTTTTGCGGAAAAAGGTAGCTTACCCGTCAGCATTTCATAAAATGTAATACCGAGGGAGTAAAAGTCGGTGCGGTAGTCCACTGAGCGGTTCATTCTGCCGGTTTGTTCCGGCGACATATAGGCGAGAGTTCCTTCTAATAAGTTGGGATTGGTGACGGTTTGATTTTCTCTATCTAAGAGAGAAGCAATGCTGAAATCAATAATTTTCACTTCTTTTGTTTCTGAGTTGATTAGGATATTTTGAGGTTTAATGTCTTTATGGATAACATTACTATGATGGATATCTCCAAGAGTTGTTGCCAACTGAATTCCGATTTTTAGAAATGCTTTTATAGCCAAGGGTTGATTGTTAAGGAAATCTTTTAAAGATTGACCGCTGAAATTTTCTACTATCAGCGCTAAGCCGTTATGATAGTTTTCTAAGGCTATGGGCTTGACTATTCCTTCACTTTCTAAATGTCTGAGGATTTTATGTTCGTGTCTTAAGCGGGAAATTTCTTCGATTGTCGGATGCTCAGTTTTGAATGTTTTGATAATTGCTGAGGTTCTATCAATATCTTTAGTGCCGCGATAAATAATAGTATTGACACTTTCGTAAATGGCTTCGCTGAGGTTGTAACCGAAGATAGTAATACTCATGTGCGTAATTTCACTAATAATAAATTGAACAGCAGGTGGTATTTCAGTAATGATACTGAAATACATGACAGAACCGAATTAAAAAACTATTTTCTATGCACTTTAAAAAAGTATAATCTAAGCTTTTTGAATAATATTTAAATTTTAACAAATCTCAATATGCTTGTTTGGTACTTAATATGCGAGAATCTTTAAACTTTATTAAGTATTTAAGTAAACTCCTGAAAAATTAATGACAAAACTGCTGAATCTACCCGGTGTGATAGTAGAGGATAGCTTGGACACAGAAGAGACGATTATTTATTGTGTAGAGCAATAAAAGCAACAGCAGTTTGCCCACGATGTAGTCCAACCAATTATTGTCTTTATCAAAATAACAATAGTCCGGACAGTTTTTAAGCAGCCAAAGTACCATAAGACAAGACTGAAGGAAGGTTAGGGTGATTTAAAATC